>NZ_JAYFEQ010000640.1:0-524 GCF_055795085.1 Phormidium sp. CCY1219
GTAGCGATCGCCCCGGACGGGAAACGAGCCGTCTCGGCATCCGATGATCAAACCCTGAAACTGTGGGATTTGGAGACGGGGACGGAACTGGCTACCCTCACCGCGCATAGTTTCTATGGAGTAGCCGCCTGGGACTGGAAACGAGCGGTCTCGGCATCCGATGATGAAACCCTGACACCCCACGATGCCGAGACAGTATCCTGGGGTGACATCTTCTTTGCATCTGATGAAACCCTGACACCCCACGATGCCGAGACAGTATCCTGGGATGACATCCTATTTGCATCAGGGAACGAAACTCCCGACCTTTCTTTTGCCTTCTTTACCTTTACTCCCTTCTCTACTGGGCATGGCTCTGGCTCGGTAAGTGCAGTAGCGATCGCCCCGGACGGGAAACGAGCGGTCTCGGCATCGGATACAACCCTGAAACTGTGGGATTTGGAAACCGGGACTGAACTGGCCACCCTCAGAGGGCATAGTGCGTGGGTAAATGCAGTAGCCATTACCCCCGACGGGAAACGAGC
>NZ_JAYFEQ010000641.1:0-18824 GCF_055795085.1 Phormidium sp. CCY1219
AATCGAAGCCAAAGGACATGGTACGCGGCAAATGTGTCGCACGGATAAGTTTGGATTTCCCAAGCGCTACGTGCCGCTATTCAAGTTCGTTAAAGGCTTTCAAACCGGGGATGGGGAGAACTCCTCCCTACGCATAAATGACGAGGGTTTCCGTTCTCCCCTTTACCAACCCTAATTTCTGATGAAGAAAACGCCACCGCTTGTGTCGGTTGTGGCGCTCAACTGCTCCTCAAAGAGCGCTATCGACCGATTCGATTGTTGGGCCAGGGCGGATTTGCCCGCACCTTTGTAGCCCGCGATCGCGATCGCCTCAATACCCCCTGCGTTATCAAACAATTTTTACCCGCTTTTCACGGACAGGCCGCACTGCAAAAAGCCACCACATTATTCCAACAAGAAGCCTACCGTTTGTATCAGTTGGGAAAACATCCGCAAATCCTCGACTTAATGGCTTATTTCAAACGGGATAACTCCCTTTATTTAATCCAAGATTTTGTCAAAGGTCAGAATTTATTCCAAGAATTCCAACAACAAGGCGCATTTAGCGAAGAGAAAATTTGGGATCTATTAGGGCAATTGCTGCCGGTTCTACAGTTCATTCACGACGCTGCTGTTATCCACCGCGATATTAAACCCCACAATATTCTGCGCGATTTAGATGAAAAATTAGTGCTGATTGATTTCGGCGTTTCCAAACAGTTGACGGGAAGCACCTTGACTCAACGGGGAACCGTTACCGGCACCCCCGGATATGCCCCCCTCGAACAACTACGCGGGCAAGTTTATCCCGCCAGCGACCTTTACAGTTTGGGGGTCACTTGCATTCGCTTGCTCAGTGGATGCTTCCTCGCCGCCGATGGCACTGACGAACTTTATGACCCGTTAGAAGGAGTTTGGGTGTGGGAAAATAAGCTCGCTGAAGGAGGAAAAAAGCTCAGCGATCGCCTCCGTCATATTTTAAATTGCTTGTTGCAAGAACCCGTTAAATCTCGCTATCAATCCGCCGCCGAAGTATTGGAAGTGTTACGCGATCGCCCGCTGGTTTTCTCCTCAGAAAATGCCTCCCCCGCCGAATCTCTTCCCTTGGAAAGCGAGGTGGGGGCCGACTATCGCCGATTGCGGGATTATTTAGCGGCGGGGGAATGGCAAAAGGGCGATCGGGAAACCACCGCCATCATGTTACGGGTGGCGGATCGGGAAAATCCCGGCTGGTTCGATAAGAAAAGTTTAGAACAATTTCCCGCTACCGATTTAAAAACTATCGATAGATTGTGGCTGATTTATAGTAATGGCAAATTTGGCTTTAGCGTGCAAAAGCGAATTTGGAAAAGCATTCAACAGAAAAACTCGCTTGATACCACAGCCGTGAAACGGTTTGCAGAAAAAATCGGCTGGCGGGTGGAGAATCAATGGGTTTATTATCAGAATGTTTGGTTTTCTACCGATGCTCCAGACGGTCATTTACCCTTACATTTTACCGCCCGTTGGGGGTCGGGATTTCAGGTGTGTTGCGGTTGGGCGATCGATACCTTAAGCGCCTTGCTCGCCCGGGAAGAATTGGCAAACAAACCGTAGGGTGCGTCACCCCCGCCCCTGCATCTGCGGGACCATCAACCCATTCCCTGCGGGGGTGACGCACCGAGACTCAAGGAGGCGGAGCCTCAAGCGCGACGTTCCCAGGCGGGAGCCTGGGAACGAGTCATACCCACGGTGACGCACCGAGACTCAAGGAGGCGGAGCCTCAAGATTAACGTTCCCAGGCGGGAGCCTGGGAACGAGTCATAGGTGCGAGGCAAAGACATTTATGCCGCAACCAATTCTTTGTCGGCTGCTTGCGCCCATTGGGTGTAATCTAACAACAATTGTTGCATCAATCCTTGTTTCATTTTTAGCAGCACGCTGCCGAGTAAGTTATTTCCGGTGTTTTGTACCATCGATTTTGGCATCATGGTAAACGGGGGCGGGAGATAAATTTTTAATCCTAATTCCGCACCGCCTTGCAGATAGCTTTTTGCGCCACTGCTGACTGGCTGCATGGTGCCGCTTAAGTTCAATTGAAAGTGTTCGTTAATGGTTTCAATTCCGCGCAATTCACAGGCGACGGATTTTAAATGAATGGTGCCATCGGCATCGGCCCATATTTTCATGTCCACTGTAGGCTCTATCTTGAGCATAAAAAACTTCAATGGACGCATTCTCAGCCGATAGCAATCGTCGGTTAACTGTTGGATCCGACTGGAATCCCCGATCGCCTTGACAATTCGTTCCGGTTGGCGTAGGTAATGCTCGATCGCCACGGGCTGTTCGGGTACGGCAAGCTGAACCGATTGTTTTGCAACAAAATGATGGTACATAGGAGGATGCTCTATCGGGGGATGTGAAACAAAGTTGAGTAAACCTTACAGTAGTTTACAGTTCTTTGCAATATTTTCAGATTCACTGGATTATTATTTTAAGTTTTGTAAAGCGATATGACAACTGTATCGCCTCTTCGGGGGAAACGGGGAGTAAAGTCCCCGTCAGTCTTTACCGCATAGCGCGGGCGCGACCCCACGGGGGTATCACACCGTGGGGGTATTGGGTGAAAACACCTGCCCTCGGTGTCCCAAGGATACTTCGGTTTCCCCGGAGGCCCACTGGTGATAATCGGACAACAGGTGGTGCATCAATCGTTGCTTAATCGTCATTAGCACGCTTTTGAGCAACCCATTGCCGGTGGTTTCTAGGAGGGGTTTGGGAGTCATCCACAACGGTGGCGGGAGTTCTACTTCTACGGTTAAATCGGCTTTTCCTTTTAAATAGGTGACGCCATCCACTTCCACTGGGGAGAGTTTTCCGACTAAATCTAAGGAAAATCGGCGATCGATGTACTCCACTCCCCGAATTTCGCACCCCACCGAGACTAAGTTCACCGTTCCATCGGGTTTGGCCCATACTCGTAAATCTACGGTGGGCTGAAATTTCAGCATCAAAAATTCTTTCGGGCGCATTTTCAGTTTGTAGCGCTGTTTGCTCAGTTGTTCTATCCTATTGGGATCCACGAGGGCACTCACCAACCGTTGCGGTTGACGCAGATAGTGCTGAATCGGTACCGGTTCTTCTGGAACGGCGAGTTCTACGGATTGGGAGGCAAAAAATCGGGTCTGCATGAGGTAGGAACCAAATTCTACTTATCTGTCCATTATGTTAACAATTATTACAAGATTTAACAATTTGTAATAATTCGGGTCAGCCCTGTCAAACTGGCACCTTTGGCGGGGCAAGACGGTCAATGTCACCCAGGCGGGTGGGATTGGAGATTTAACTTTCTCATAATCCTACTGCATTCCTGAGAAAATTGAGAACAATCGTTTAAAAAATAAGCAATTCTCAATGGGGGTGAGAGATGCTATTGCGCTGTGGCGCGAGTTTTGCTTGGATCGGTGATGAGCGATCGCTCCCCTTTGTGCAGAACAAATACCACGAGGAATACTAACCATGACTGTCTCGATCGCATATTTGGGACCAGCCGGCACCAATACTGAAGCTGCTGCTCTCGCTTATATGAACTTGCTACAGCAACAGTCTGAGCAAAAATGCTTATTATGTCCTTATCCCAGTGTGGCTCAAACCATTCGCGCGGTGGCGAAAGGAGAGGTAAAACTGGCTATTGTCCCGGTGGAAAATTCCCTGGAAGGAAGCGTCCCCGTTACCCTGGATACCCTCTGGCAAGTCACCACGGTGCAAATTCAAAAAGCCTTAGTTTTGCCAATTTCTCATGCCCTGATTTCTACCGTTAAAACCCTGGAAGAAATTAAAACGGTTTATTCTCATCCCCAAGCTTTGGCGCAGTGTCAAGAGTGGATGGAACAGTATTTGGGAAACGTGCAATTGGTGCCGACGAATTCTACCACTGAGGCGGTGAATCAGTTGGAAAAAGATGAGTTGGCTGGGGCGATCGCCTCTCAACGCGCCGCCGAACTTTATCAAGTGCCAATTCTGGCTTTTCCCATTAACGATCGCCCGGAAAATTACACCAAATTTTGGGCGGTGAGTCTGGACAATTCTCCGGGCGGAAGTCATACGTCTCTCGGGTTTAGCGTCCCCGCAAATGTTCCCGGTGCCCTGGCAAAACCGTTACAATTAATGGCCACTCGCTCGATTAACTTAAGTCGCATCGAATCTCGCCCGACGAAGCGTTCTCTCGGCGAGTATCTGTTCTTTATCGATTTAGAATGCGACTGGCGCGATACTTCGGTGAAATCGGCTTTGCAAGAATTAAGCAGTTACACGGAAACGTTGAAAATTTTTGGCAGTTACGATGGAGTTACTGTGAAACCGGATTGAGGTGTTTTTTGTCAATTTTAGCGTTTTGTTGGGTTGATTTGGAGAACCCTGCTATGATGCCAAACTAATAAATTTGTTGGAATTTGGGTAAGAGAAACCGGGTCTCAGTATTTTATGGGGGTTTCAGGATAACATTTTGGGTAAAGAAATCTGGTTTATGATTGCGATTCGTTGCCCTTGGCGACGATGCAGGTTTCGTCGGTTTCTGGTTCAGAGTTTTGCTGCTGCGGGCAGAAGAGACAACCCCGGTTTGTCATTTAATGCATAAATCCGCTGTCTGGTTTGCTGTCTCCAAAACCGCAAAGCAGGATTTTTAAACACTTAGGCAAAATAATTTACAGGTTTTCGTTGAACTGGTTCCCAGACGAGTGTAGAGGCACCCTACTAGAACTACCGCCTCCCCCTCAATACATGTGCGGTGGAGGTACGCTTGCTTAATGTCACTCTCCTGCATGGGAGGAAAATCCATTGCTGGGAAAAATCACTCCATGCGAATCGAATCGGGGAATCTTAAATTTTCTGGAAAAAGCAGCGATCGCAGTGGATCTTGGCTTAAGATGCAAAAATATTCCCTGTAAGTCCCATTTATCGGCAGAAGGGGGGCAAAGAAAAAACCCGATCGAGGATGCGATCGGGTGTTTGGGGTGTGAGGAGTGAACATGTTTCTCTCAATTAAAAGAATAGGAACCCGATATGACGCTGGTTTGACTTTTCTGTGACAAAGATGTGTCATTTTCTCGAACCGGGAGAATTTTCCCGGAGAATGAGCATTTTTACAGGGTCAAACGGTGTAAATTCCGGGCGTTTTGATTGACTATCCCCCTTTTGCCCGCCCGAAACTTCCCCGATAAACACTCACCCCCGCGATCGCCGATGTTTTAACTGCGGCGATCGCGGGGGTTGGGGAGGGCGAGGGATAAAATGCTGAGGCGCATTTGTGATTATGCACAAATGTGGGTAGGGGCGATCGCTTCCCCCCTACGACCTCAATCTACAGAAAAATTCTCGGGTTTTCAATTTCCCAATCAATACCAATCGAAATGCAGTGAATTTTTAGGGTGCGATCGATTTCCCCTTTGCGGCAAATATTCGATGCCGATTTATTGAATTTAGCGAATACTAATGGGGTTGCTGCTGATAGGCTGTTCTCTGGAAATAGAAGCGCAAAAAGAAGCGATCGCATTCGAGAGTTGCCATTTCAGACTATATATATGGCGGCACATTTTCCCATAATAAAAAACATAGCACGTTTCGCCAGAATAGTCAAGGTTTTTGCAAGAAAAAAGGAGAAAATAGCAGGGTATGCATTGCCCCATGTCCTAAATTGAGCCAATTTGTAGGACTGACAATTTCCACTATTTACTAAATTTATATCGACTTGCAAGCCATTGCCTCAGTTCTAATATCAAGCGGATAAGAAACCGAATTGCTTTATTTAGAGGGAAGAAAACCGGGTTGTAACTGCGACTGAGGTATTGATTTTTTTAATGAAGCGGGTTGATTATTTTACTTTCCCCCCCTATCTGTAGGAGAGGTTAAAAAACAAAGATGAATGGATCGTTTCAAGGAATTCCGGGATTGCCAGATTTAACCCATCCGAATGAGTTGATAGAATTCGGTGGCCAAGTGCTGAAGATATCCGTCACGCTGGTTATGTTGGTGGTGGGGTTGGGAATTGCGATCGCGGTGTTAAATTGGTCTACCCAGGGCAGAGAAGAGGGGCGATCGCTGGTAGAAGCTGGATTGACTGGGTATTTGCGATCGCTGCAAATCCTACCGCATTTTGCCTTAGTGCTGACCTTGTTGGTGGGGGGATTTTTTTTATGTTCCACGTTAGCGAATCGGTATCATCACTGGGAGCAAGGGCGGATCCAGGAGGTGGCGGCAATTGTATCCGGCGATCGCCTAGAACAAGCCGCGCCGCAAATCCGCTATGTAGTAGAAGAAACCTACACCTACGATCGCTGGGTGGATGGGGAACCGGTGAAAGTGGAAGATACGCGAGAGGTGAATCGATATTTAGCGATCGCCGCCTCGCAAATTGACGTCACCCTCAACCAAGCCACCGATCCGAGTAATGAAAAAGCCATTTATCTCTCCGATTTCGAGGCGGAATATGAAGTCATCAATCGATTGAACGAGAAAGAAGACTTTTTCTTTGAATTCCGGCCCCCTTACGGCTATTCCCTGCTGCAAAATTTCCACATCGAGCGGGATGGAAGGCGCTTAGTACAGGTGAACCCGGGGGATTATGGCTTTCCCTTTTCCCTAGAAGCGGGAGAAGCCACCCGGTTTCGCGTCTGGTATCAAGCCCAAGGGGGACCGAGGTGGGTTTACGATGCGGGGGGCAAGTCGGTGTCAAAATTCCAGTTAACCGTGCTGGCGAATTTCGATCGGGCAGAGTTTGCCAGTGGTATCGTGCCCACGGAGCGCAAATTGGAAAGAGAGGGTACCCGGTTTAGTTGGGTTTTTGAGGAAAATGTGTCGGTGCGGAATCCGTTTGGGGTATTTACGGCAACGGATCCGGTGCGGAATACGGGGGTGTTGCCGCGTTTGCTGTTGTTAGCACCGGGAATATTTTTGTGGTGGATAATGCTGTTGTATTTATCCGTGCCGATGCGGTTATCAGATGTGGCGATCGCGGCAGGGATTTTCTTTGCTTGCTTGCTGAGTTTAACCTATTTTAGTCGCTTGATGGATGTGAAGCTCGCCTGGATGTTGGTGTTTCCGGTCTTGTTGGGATTGGTGTGGGGGTTGGGGAAAAACAGGCAAGCGGGGTTGGCGGTTTTGCTCAGCACGATCGCCGGGGCGGTTTTGCCGGTGTTGGGATTGATTGTCAGCTATAGCGGTTTTACCCTGTCTCTGGCGGCATTGCTGTCGGTGGCGTGGTTGGGGGTGCGCCACTGGTATGGGTGGAGGGTCATCCGGTAAAAGAGAGGGGAAGGGCAGGCACGGTTGGGTGCGCGGCCCGCTTGGCGATCGGCGAATTCTCCCACTGATGGGGTTGGGGGGGGTCACGCACCAAGCGCGTCATACCCAATCCGGCGGATAAGGGTGTGAAAGAGCTGGGGAGTGCTAGTGGCCCCGCTTTTCCATAGCTGTATCAGCCGGAGTCTGGGTTATGGGTTAATCTTCATTGAGGGTATCTTTGAGGACAGTGCGTGCCGCGAGATGAGAACGAGTGGAGGAGAGGATTTCGGCTTCTCTTTCCAGTCGCGTGGCGGTATCGAGCATTTCGAGGAGGGCTTGTTGTTCGGAGGCGACGCCATAAAGGTTGCTTGCCACCCAATAGGACAACTCGATGGGGAGGTCGGGGATGTCTTCGGGAAGTTCGATTTCGCGGTCCATCAATTTTGCCGAGAGACGGACTACATCGCGGAGGAGTTCGTCTACGTCAGAGGCGAGGGGTTGGAGGTTTTGATCTGTGGGTCGATCTTCGATCCATTCGACTAAGCCGACGAGATAGGGTTTTTCGCGGACGTATTCTAAGACGCGAAATCGCTGTTGTCCCAAGGTGAGCATTTTCAGGCGATCGTCGGGCAAGCGGACGTATTGAAGGATTTCGGCACAACAGCCGATGGAGGCGGGTTGGCCTTGCACGGGATCCCACATGAGTACCCCAAATCTGCGATCGCTCTCCAGAATGGTGTTCATCATCATTCGGTAGCGAAATTCGAAGATATGCAGGGGTAGGGGTCTGCCGGGAAAGAGTACGACTTCCGGCAATGGAAATAGGGGGAGTTCTCGAACTGCGAGTGAGGAGGACGATGGCATTTTCCCTCAGGTAAAACGGTAACTGCGCTTCTTTACTTACTGTAGCGGATTTTTTTCGCAGCCATCTTCGCATGAGGGTATTGACAAGGGCAGTTTTTTATGGTAATGGAGGGGGGGAGTCGGTCGGATTTTGGTCAGAGTTATAAGAAATATTAATATGTTTTTCGGTTTTTCTTGCCGGGAAAAGCCGGAGAACGCCAGGGGCAAAGATGCTCGTGGATGCAGTTTGAGGGATGAGTTGATATCGCTCCAGTGATGAATCCAGAGGACACAACACTGCACTGGGGTATCTTTTGCCTGCGGCTTTCCGGCTTGTTCGGGATTGGTGGGGTTTCCGGGGAATGAGGGGGGAACCCAATGGGGTTGCTTAGAGTTTGACCTCGATATCCACCCCCGCCGGCAGGTCGAGTTTCATCAGGGCATCAATGGTTTTGGAGGAGGGTTGGTAAATGTCGATAATCCGGCGGTGGGTGCGGGTTTCAAAGTGTTCGCGAGAATCTTTATCCACGTGGGGAGAGCGCAGAACGCAGTAGATCCGGCGCTTGGTGGGTAAGGGAATCGGACCGATCGCTGTGGCGTTGGTGCGATTGGCGGTATCGACAATTTTTTCGCAGGAGGTGTCTAGGAGGGAGCGATCGAAGGCTTTGAGACGAATGCGAATTTTTTGCTGCTGCAGAGTTGCCATTGGATGTTTAGTTTTCTAGGTACAGTTTTGCAGTGGTGATTTGTCGGGGGTCAGGCGAGAGGGGTTAAGGATGAGCCATCCAGAACTTCGAGACCCGGGACAAATGAGTGGTTAGAGAGACAACAGGAGCAGAAAAGCAGGGTAATAAAAGGTTGCTTTTCTGCTCCCGAGTTAGAGCGATGTTGCCCGAGAGGCTAACGCGGTGCGGATGCTACTTGAGGATTTTGGAGACCACACCAGCGCCCACGGTGCGACCGCCTTCGCGGATAGCGAACCGCATTCCTTGTTCGATGGCGATCGGGTTGATCAGCTCAACGGTCATTTTGATCCGGTCTCCGGGCATGACCATTTCTGCGTCGCTGCCATCGTCAGCGGTGAAAGCGTTGATGGTGCCGGTCACGTCGGTGGTTCGCACGTAGAACTGAGGACGATAGCCGGGGAAGAAGGGAGTATGGCGTCCGCCTTCTTCTTTTTTGAGGATGTACACCTCAGATTCAAACTGGGTGTGAGGGGTAATCGAACCGGGTTTGGCAATTACCATTCCGCGCTCGACGTCATCCTTTTTCAGACCGCGAAGCAGCACGCCGACGTTATCGCCAGCCATCCCTTCGTCCAGGGTTTTTTGGAACATTTCCACACCGGTCACGGTGGTGCTGCGGGTGTCTTTGATGCCCACCAGTTCGACGGTTTCGCCCACTTTGACCTTGCCGCGCTCGATCCGGCCCGTGGCCACAGTACCCCGACCGGAAATCGAGAACACGTCTTCAACGGCCATCAGGAAGGGTTTATCCACAGCCCGTTCGGGAGTGGGGATGTAGGCATCCACCTCATCCATCAGTTGATAGATTTTATCCACCCACTCATTGTCACCCTTGGAGATATTCGGGTTAGAGGTGAGGGCTTCGAGGGCGTTGAGAGCCGAACCGGAAACGATGGGGATATCGTCGCCCGGGAAATCGTATTCGGTCAGCAATTCGCGAACTTCGAGTTCTACGAGTTCTAAGAGTTCTTCATCGTCCACTTGGTCTTGCTTGTTCAAGAAGACAACGATATTGGGAACCCCGACCTGCTTGGCCAGCAGGAGGTGTTCGCGGGTTTGGGGCATCGGACCGTCTGCCGCAGAGACCACCAGGATTGCGCCATCCATCTGAGCTGCCCCAGTAATCATGTTTTTCACGTAGTCAGCGTGACCGGGGCAATCCACGTGGGCGTAGTGACGATCGGCGGTTTGATACTCAACGTGAGCCGTGTTGATGGTAATCCCCCGTGCTTTTTCTTCGGGAGCCGCATCGATTTCTTCGTATTTTTTCGCTGTGGCGTTTCCACCAGCGGCGAGGGTCAGCGTAATTGCTGCAGTTAACGTGGTCTTGCCGTGGTCAACGTGACCAATCGTACCGATGTTGACGTGGGGTTTATTCCGTTCGAACTTTGCGCGTGCCATGTACTTTTTGTTCCTTTTTCCGTTGTCAGTTGTCAGTTGTCAGTTGTCAGTTGTCAGCGATCGGGTGCTACTGACCACTGACAACTTTTGTCTGACTAATAATTATGCGTTCCCTTTGCTTTTGGCAATAATGGGTTCAGCCACGTTGCGAGGTACCTCTTCGTAGTGGCTGAACTCCATCGAAAAGATCCCTCGGCCTTGGGTCTTCGACCGGATATCCGTGGCGTAGCCAAACATTTCTGCCAATGGAACATGAGCAGTGACTTTGGCAATTCCTTCTTCAGAGTCCATGCCTTCGATTTGCCCACGGCGGGAATTGAGGTCGCCCATAATGTCTCCGAGGAAGTTCTCGGGTACTTCTACCTCAACTTTCATCATCGGTTCTAACAGAACCGGTGAGGCTTTCATCACTCCTTCTTTCATGGCCATCGATCCGGCGATCTTAAAGGCCATTTCAGAGGAGTCAACGTCATGGTAGGAACCATCTACCAATGTTACCTTGACATCGATCAGCGGGTACCCAGCCAAAATGCCGGATTCGCAGGCTTCTCTCATGCCTTCCTCGGCGGAAGGAATGTATTCTTTGGGCACTGCCCCACCGACGATTTTGGAGACGAACTCAAAGCCGGTGCCTGACTCTGCAGGTTCGAGTTCGATGACGACGTGGCCGTACTGACCTTTACCGCCACTTTGACGGATGAATTTCCCTTCACACTGAATCGTTTTGCGAATCGTTTCGCGGTAAGCCACTTGGGGCGCACCCACGTTGGCTTCCACCTTAAACTCCCGCAACATGCGATCGACGAGAATTTCCAGGTGCAGTTCGCCCATGCCGGCAATCACGGTTTGATTGGTTTCTGGATCGAGACTGACCCGGAAGGTGGGGTCTTCCTGTGCCAGGGATTGCAGAGCTTTGGAGAGCTTCTCCATGTCCTGCTTGGTCTTGGGTTCCACGGCTACGGAGATCACCGGTTCGGGGATATAGAGGGACTCGAGAATCACGGGATCGTCGCCATCGCAGATCGTATCTCCGGTGAAGGTGTCTTTCAGCCCGATCGCCGCCCCGAGATCTCCGGCTCGCAGTTCATCTACTTCAATCCGTTCGTCTGCTTTAAGAACGATCAAGCGCGAAATTCGTTCTTTCTTGTCCTTGGTGGAATTATAGACATAGCTGCCTTTCTTCACGATGCCGGAGTAGACCCGCAAGAAGGTCAAACGACCGTAGGGATCCGACATGATTTTAAAGGCCAGGGCAGACATCGGTCCGTCGTCATCGGCTTTGCGAACTGTGGGTTCGCCGTTTTCCAGAGTACCCTGAATTGGCGGCACTTCAATCGGTGCGGGCAGATAATCCACTACGGCATCTAACAACAGCTGTACGCCTTTGTTTTTGAATGCAGAACCGCACAACAGCGGCACGATTTTGCCCTCCAGGGTGCCTTGACGCAGAGCGCTGAGGATTTCCTCTTCGCTGAATTCTTCACCTTCTAAGTATTTTTCGGTGAGTTCGTCACTGGTTTCCGCTACGGACTCGATCAGCTTGCTGCGATACTCTAGGGCCAATTCCATCATGTCTTCAGGAATTTCTGTATCCTGCATGTCGGTGCCCAGGTCGTTGGTGAAGAGGCGTGCTTGCATTTTCACCAAATCCACCAGTCCAGTGAAGTTGTCTTCACTGCCAATCGGAAGCTGGATGGGGACGGCGTTCGCCCGCAGGCGATCGCGTAGCTGGTTGTAAACCTTGTAGAAGTTCGCCCCGGTTCGATCCATCTTGTTCACGAAGGCGAGGCGCGGTACCCTATAGCGATCGGCTTGCCGCCACACGGTTTCTGATTGCGGCTGAACCCCACCCACAGAACAGAACACCGCAATCACTCCATCCAGGACGCGCATGGAACGTTCCACTTCAATGGTGAAGTCTACGTGACCCGGGGTATCGATAATGTTAATCTGGTGTTCTCTCCAGTTGGTACTGATAGCAGCGGCTGTAATGGTAATGCCCCGCTCTCTTTCTTGACTCATCCAATCGGTGACGGTATTTCCTTCGTGAACCTCACCGAGTTTGTGTACCACCCCGGAGTAAAACAGAATCCGTTCTGTGGTTGTGGTTTTACCCGCATCAATGTGGGCTGCGATTCCGATATTTCGCACTTTTTTAAGCGGGACAGTACGTGCCACAGCTACCTCCTTTTGTTTTGCAGCAAGTCGTGCGTGCTTTTTACAGCGAGTGATGTGTTTCCGCCGATCCCAAGGGATACCAGGGCGATCGACTTCTTTGGTAAAGGTTATCTCTGGCTAATTCCAGACACCTGCTTCGGATTTCCTAGCTCCCACAACCGCTTGAGTCTCGCGAACTCGAGAACACACCATTCCTGATAGGTCGTGGTTTGCACTCAGCCCCTTCTCGACTTGCGGAAGGATGTTGACTGCTTCGCTCTAGGCTTTTTAACGTCCTAGCAAGCTGTTGAAGCCACCCATTTCCTAGGACAATCCACATGAATCGGCCTGCCCAGGGGCAGACGGCTGTGGACTGCTGCTTCTCCGTTACATTTTAATATTTTTTGCAAAACTTGTTTACATTTTACACCCGTTTCTCAAAAGAAACGGGTTGTCCTACGAATTAGTACCGATAGTGGGCAAATGCCTTATTGGCTTCTGCCATCCGGTGGGTTTCTTCGCGCTTGCGAATTGCACTGCCGGTTTCGTTGGCTGCATCCATCAGTTCATTCGCAAGTTTCACCGCCATCGTGCGACCGGATCTGGCTCTACAATACTGGATAATCCACCGCAGTGCCAGAGCCGTTCCGCGATCGGAGCGGACTTCCATCGGCACCTGATAGGTTGCACCACCCACCCGGCGTCCTTTCACTTCCACTAAAGGCGTAACGTTTCTAACTGCTTGTTCGAACAATTCCAGAGGTTCGGCTCCAGTCCTTTCCTCAATTGTTTTCATGGCGTCATAGACAATGCGGGAGGCTAGGGATTTTTTGCCACTCTCCATTACGCGCCGCACCATCATGCTAACCAGGCGGCTATTATAAACTGGATCCGGAGGAATTGGACGTTTTTGACTACCACTGCGACGAGACATAGTAAATTTTCACCGAAACTATTGTGGAATTCTTGTTCAAATAATATCGTCAATTGACCCCCTACCCAAACTTTTTGCACCAGAAGCACTGGCCTTCTTGTCTGAGTAGAAGGCTCGACAATTTCTTTAGCTCCCCGTTCAGGGTGACGGCTCTTGCTACAGCTCGGTCACTTCCCGATCCTGTCCAAGGAGCGTTTGGGTTGCACTGGCTCACTGCCAACAGCCCTTTTCAGGCCGTTTTTGGCGATCGCCATTGGCTCTAGGAGTGCAAACCCCTGGCTGCTTGTGCTTTTCACCCGCGCGAGCCGTTTTTGCGATCGCATCTAGGCTTTCCACCTCGATCGCTCGCCTTTTTCTCGATGAACTCAGCTTTTCTTCGCTGCCTGTCTGCTGCTTGGGAATTTCTTCCCCTTTTGCAGCTCGGCTTTTCACGGTATGTCGATCGCGCCCAAGTCGTTCGCCCCTTTGAGGTCATCATACTCGATCGCATCGAGCGGCTGAATTAAACCGGGTCTCCCCTGGCTAACAGCGATCGCTTTTCTACCCGCTGTCTTCTCAAGACCCCTTCACTTGGCTGACTCTTTTCCGAGCCGAGCGGCTCGGATGAAGCTGCAGAATTCTCCTCTGCTTACCTTCCCAGATTCCAGCGCGATCGTCACCCACACTGCGTTAAGTCCGATTTTGAACTCACCAGTCCATCGCGGCGATTTTTACCTTGGAGGTATTGTACCGATTTGCGCATTAACAGCGCTCATCCGTTTGGATGAAATCCTGGTACATCGAAACCCTGCAAAGATTGATTCGGACAGTCGCCTCTGTTTCCGCCTGCTGCGAAATCCACTGCAATAATCCGGCGGATTTTCGCCACCTTGTTTGGCGGTAAGCGGTCATTGCCACTCTAGGCGTCGGGGGTGTTTTTTTCACATGAACCCTTCGGGTCGGAATTCTACTGAAAAACGAATCTACTCCCTTATCCTGTCTCTATCTCCTTGCTTCGCTTCTCCTCTTATTTAGCAATTGAGTCGTTATTTAGGACGCTTCGCCCCATATTTAGAACGACCTTGACGGCGATCCTTCACCCCCGCCGTGTCTAAGGTACCGCGAATGATGTGGTAACGAACGCCAGGTAAATCCTTCACCCGACCTCCCCGGATCATCACCACGGAGTGTTCTTGTAGGTTATGACCGATTCCCGGGATGTAGGCTGTCACTTCAAATCCAGAAGTCAAGCGAACCCGCGCTACTTTTCTCAGAGCTGAGTTTGGCTTTTTCGGCGTTGTGGTATAAACTCTCGTGCAAACTCCACGACGCTGAGGACAACTCTTTAGAGCTGGCGACTTGGTTTTCTTCTTGATTTTATGGCGTTCACTACGGATGAGTTGCTGAATAGTGGGCATGAGTTACAGGGTATCCAAGTTTTTGTGTGGGCAACTTTACAACAATCTATAACTATATCGGATCGGCAGGGGTTGTGTCAATTTTTTTGGTAAAAAAAGACAAAGCGCCGACGCTTTGGGCTGAGGCAGGGGCGATCGCATCGCTGCTAGAGTGCCCCTAGACAACCTCGGCTAGACATGGGAGGCATGGGAGGAAGCATCTTCGCGGTAGAAGGAGTTTCCACAACTACAGGTCTCGGTGGCATTGGGGTTATGAAAGCGGAACCCGCCCCCCATCAAATCCTCAGAATAATCTAAGCTCAGATCGCTTAGGTACTCCAAGTTTTGCCGTTCGATCGCCACTTTAATCCCATTGCACTCGTAAATCACATCCTCCGGTTTTGAGTCGGCGTCAAACTCCATCGTGTAGTACAACCCAGAACAGCCGCCGGTCTGAACCCCCAACCTTAACAATAAACCCTCTGGGTTTTCCCGTTTGTGCTTGAGACGGTTGACTTCGACAGATGCAGCTTGGCTCAGAGTAATCATGGTCTTTTGGCTGTGGCTGACTCAGCTCGCACGGCGATCGCTATTCTATCGCGTTATCGCCCTAAAGGAGTGCCCTCCCCTAAAAAATAACAACCGATTGGCTTCCCCATTGAGACGCCAACCCTGAACCCGCAATACGCGCCATCAAGCTTCCCAGCAAAAATCGCCCCCAGATGTGCCTGTGGAGGCGATCTAGATTCTTTTCGCAATTGTTGCTACGTATAGGGCGCTTTGCCTGCAATCCCAAAGCTTGCTTGACTTTGCTAAACCCTAGGGTTTATTTTTTTGCCCGGGCATAGTCGTCTTGAAAGCGCACGATATCATTTTCGCCCAAATATTCTCCATTTTGAACTTCAATCAAAATCAGGGGAATCACGCCGGGATTTTCCAGACGATGATTCGTACACTGGGGCACGTAAGTAGACTGATTGCTCGTCAGCATTTCTTCGCGATCGCCGCAAACCACTTTTGCCGTTCCCGCCACCACGATCCAATGCTCGCTGCGGTGGTGGTGCATTTGCAAGCTGAGGCGGTGTCCCGGTTTGACTTCAATCCGCTTAATCTTATAGCCTTTTGCATCTTCGAGCACCGTGAAAGAACCCCAAGGACGTAATTCTGTAGAGGCAACGGTGGGTAATTCTGGCGTTTCAGTTGTGGCAGAAACTGGCAGAACTTCTTGAGGATTAGCCATAACTTTATCTCCGTAAACTTACATGAATGCTCCTCCACCTGCTACGCGAGGTGGTAGTGTCTTGATGAGAAGGGCTTATCCCTCCCACAGGCGGCATTCTCGCCACTGGTCAATCTTTTATCGGCAAAGCCCCTCGGGGGTTTTCCCGGCTAAAATTTTTGAAAAGTGTTCTCTACCCTATTTTTGATCGCTGTATCCGGATGATTTCCCCCCTAACCATCTCGGTTTTGGGTGAAGATAGGTTGCCGAAAACTGCACCGGGGAGAGGGATAGTTCGAGAAAATTGGCAAAATTCGGCAATATCTCTTACTAACCCCTACGATAACAGGGGATTTCACCCCCGTCATCTCTCAACTGACGGATGCAAGGCATCTATACCAACTCTTTACTTCATAACCGAGTGCTTTAAACAAACTTTAAAGTTTGCCCGCATCTGCAGCAGGATCCTCGATAAAAATTCCCAGGCCATTGTGAACCCGGGGGACGATCCGAGGCGGATGTTCTAAGAGTTGACCGCCGAGGTAAAGGGTGGTGGAACCACCGCCATCCAAATTGAGGGCGTCAATTGCGCCGAGTTGTTCCATGATGCTTGCCATTTCGGTCAATGTGGGTCCGGGACCATCGATGCGGTTGTGAACCGTAGCTATGACCAGGGTTCCCCGTTCGGTCTTGCCGATCGCGCTGCGGCTGGCTTTTCCTCGGGAAAAGTTCTCGTTAAATTGCTCCCCTGTAGCGTCCAAGACCATTAGTCCATGTCGCAATAACACCGGTCCTGCACCTAAAATATGGGGATACACGCTCAGATATCTCGGATCTGTGGCCCATTCGACGCGCAGGGAAGAGCCTACCTCCAGTTTGCTAGCAGCAGATTGAAAGGCTCTGAGGGTTAACAGATAACCACTTTCAGGAATCTCAAAGGAGTTTTCACCGGCCATACCCCCAGACAAATGCTCGGTGACTTGTCCTCTTTCCACCACCACCACGATCTCGTTATCGATGAGGGGAGTGTAGCTCGACCCCCAATCTGGGGTGTAGCGAGAAATCCCGGCTTTCACGTAGCCGCTGTTGAGAAACTGCACCGGGAGACGTTCGCCGGTGTGGGTGATGACGGTTTCGACTAAACTCAACCGGGCGATCGCAAAACTGCCGACATCATTCCAAGCGATCGCCCCTCGGTCCAGAATCGGACTGGAAAACCACCAGCCATCTCGCCGAATCGCCCCCAACGGTAACTGATTGTTCCGATTAAAAAATCCGCCGTTAATCGCCACTGCTGCACCCGATGTTGTGGCAATTTCACTCAGGGGGGCAATTCCGTCGTTTGGGGAACTGAC
Organism: Phormidium sp. CCY1219; assembly: GCF_055795085.1. Classification (NCBI taxonomy): domain Bacteria; kingdom Bacillati; phylum Cyanobacteriota; class Cyanophyceae; order Oscillatoriales; family Oscillatoriaceae; genus Phormidium; species Phormidium sp. CCY1219. Next base: position 17,268 of record NZ_JAYFEQ010000641.1, read on the forward strand.
ACTGATGGGTCGCAGGCTGATTCCTTGTTGGGTGGGATTGACTTCTAACCACACCACCGAAAAGCGATCGCTGCCCACTTCTATCCCTTGCTGTCGCCACCGGACTCCGGGAGCCCACGCAATATCTCGCTCTGGGATTTGATTCGATTGCAGGTCGATGGTTAATGCATAGCGGTCCTCGTGAGTCCACAGGCGGGGACGCCAAGAGAGCGGGATTTCAAATCTTACCGTGGTGCCTTCGCCCGGGTTCCCTTCAGTGGTCGCTGATTGGCAATTCTCGACAGTGAACCTGCCCCCACACTGGCCGTCGGTACAGTTAAGATCTTTGCTAGGGTTTCGAGAGTCTCTTTTCGCCCCGAAGAGGGTACAGAGCTGTTCTGAGGCGATCGCATCTAAGCGAATCGTCAATTGTTGCATCGGTTGGGTTGGTTCTGGGGTTTCGCCCACCACCCCATCGGGATTTGGGTCTTCTTGTGACGATGTGTCGATGCGAGTGGCGCTGACGCCGAATGCTGTGGGGCGATCGAGTTCGATAACCACTTTGGATCCCGCTTCGGGTTGATGTCGAATGCTTTGCACTCGAGCCGGTGGCGAGACAATGTTGAGGGTTTCTCCTTCTACGGTTATCTGCCATCCATGAATATCGGCTAACGGGGTAATATCGAGATAGCGCAACGGTCCGCGTCGGTGCGCGGGTAAAACGATCGGGTCTAATTTCGGATCGGAAAACCATCGCACGGGCTGGATGCTCGGGGAGTCGGTATTTAACAATTCGACGCCCATCTGTTCCATCAGATCCACATCGGCAATCCCTGTGAACCGGATCTTTTGCTCGCCATTGATTTGCCACTGCGTCCAATTCATGGCTAGGGGGCGATCGTTCCACATCACCCGGGTGCCCGATTGAATGGTATCGGCAGATGTGGATGATAGCTCGATATCCCTAGCATCAGAGGATTCCCAAAGTTTCGCTTCGGGTTGGGCGGCGGGTGAACCCACCGTCTGGGCGTTCAGTGGCCCTATGCTCCAGAGGACGACCAGGGGAATGCTTACCGCCGCTAACCACTGCAATTTTAACCATTCGAGCAGTTTCACTGTCAGTTTGCAACGCTCTAAGGATTGCTGATTTTTTAGGTGAGAATTGATTGACATTCTTCCCATTTTTGAGTTATAATTTAAAAACTTTATTTGTTTGGGGGAAAATACCGGCATTTCAGCCCAATCTCCGGAGGGTTTCAATCAATTGAACTCTGGGCGGTCAAGCCCTACTGCTCTGCTTGGTTTTACTGCATGACGAGCCAAGGGGCGGGTTCCCTTCTAAATATCAAGATATCTTGATGGGGGCGAAACAGACAGATCGATAATTCAACAATACTCAGACGCAGGCGATACAATAAGGGATTAGCCCGTCCGCGAGGGTTCAGCATAGAAAAAACTTAGATTGGCGCTGAGAGTTCCTCTTTCGTGCCGGGGGAGATTGTTACCGAGAATCGGCGTAAAGCCCCCGGATTTATCCGTGGGGATATAAGCCGAGCGACTGACCCACGGTTCCCCCAC
>NZ_JAYFEQ010000642.1:0-30748 GCF_055795085.1 Phormidium sp. CCY1219
GCTAAAGCCGCACGTTCGTTTTTCCTCCCCCGGCTAAAGCACGGGGGTTTCCAAACGTATCGGAGGTTATCATGAAAAAGGGTCTGTACCACGTTTGGAGCTTAGGCAGTCTGACTCTGTGCGGGCTAGCCAGTTGGGAGATAGTGTTTGGCGCGATCGCCCAGGGGCAAATTGTCCCTGATGCCACACTGCCAGTCAATTCTACCGTTACCGAAGAGGGCAACACAGTCACGATTGAAGGGGGCACTGCTGCCGGCACAAATCTGTTTCATAGCTTTACAGAATTTTCTGTATTGCAAAATACCAGAGCGCTGTTTAATGCTAGGCCCGAAATCAGCAATATTTTTAGTCGAGTGACGGGAGGTTCGGTCTCCAATATTAATGGGATTATCGAAGCGAACGGCACAGCCAATCTATTTTTATTAAATCCAAATGGCATCATATTTGGCCCAAACGCTCAACTCAATCTCGGTGGCTCGTTTTTCGCCACGTCAGCCAGTAGCATTCAGTTTGCAGATGGCAGCGAATTTAGCGCGATCGCTCCCCAAAATGCTGGGTTATTAACCGTGAGCGTTCCTGTGGGCTTGCAATTCGGCGCAAATCCAGGAGCGATCGCGGTGAGTAGTTTTGAATTACCCCCAGGATTTCCAGAGGCACAACCCCCAGGAGTAGAACCGTCGCCCGGAGTAGAACCACCGCCCGGAGTAGAACCACCGCCCGGAGTAGAACCCCCGCCCGGAGTAGAACCACCGCCCGGAGTAGAACCACCGTCAGGATTCCAACCCCCGCCAGGATTCCAACCCCCGCCAGGAGTAGAACCGCCGTCAGGCGTAGAACCACCGACATCAGGACCTCCTGAAGAAGCACTACTTCCCCAAGGTTTGCAGGTACAACCCGGAAAAAATATAGCGCTTGTGGGTGGCGATGTTATCCTGGAAACGGGAATTATAACGGCACCGCAAGGACGAATTGAATTAGGCGCAGTTGGTGCAAACAGTGCAGTGAAGCTCGTCGAGAGCCAGAATGGTTTTGCCTTAAATTATTCCGGAGTCGAGAATTTCCAAGACATCCAATTAATTGGTAGATCTCTGGTTAATACGAGTGGAATTGGTGGCGGAACGATTCAGGTGCGAGGCAGAGATGTTTTGGTCGCGCAAGGGTCGGGAATTATCTCGAACACTCAAGGCGATCTAGATGGGGGAGGAATTGCGATCGCAGCAGACAATTTAACCGTGCGAGAGGGAGCGATCGTATCTACAGCAACATTTCGCACAGGACGCGCAGGAGATTTGACGGTTACTGCTAGACAGTTACTTGTTGAAGATTTCGGAGAAATTTCAGCTTCTACTTTTAGAAATGGAAATGGTGGAAATGTAGATGTCTTTGCTGAGGATTCTATCCTAGTTAGACGAGATGGTAGTATATTCGCTCAAGCCAATATACCAGAAGAGAATAGGATGTTGACGCTAGGCGATGGGGAGTTGAAGGGTAATGCCGGAGATGTAAGTGTAACAACCAACCTATTGCGACTGGAAGATGGCGGAGTAATATCCACAACTACCTTTACTGGAGGAAATGCTGGAAATTTAACGGTAAATGCTAATGTTATAGAAGCGATCGGCTTTTCAAGTGCAAGTGGAATACCTCAACCCAGCGGCTTATTTGCAGAAACCCAAGGTACTGGCAATGCAGGAAATTTGTCGATTGATACCGGACGATTGATTATCAACCGCGCACAAATCCGAGCCGAAGCCGCCGAAGGTTCGTCTGGTAACGCCGGAAATCTAATTATCAATGCTTCGGAGTTTGTAGAAGCTAGAGGCGTAATCGATTCAACGGAAGAAACGGAAAATGGGGGGGAATTGAGAATCGATACTCCTGACTTTGTAGAATCTAGAGGCTCAATTGATGAAAAGCCTCCCGCTGGTTTATCCGCATCAACGGGAGGCACCGGAAATGGGGGTAACTTAAGAATAAATACTCCAGAATTGCGAGTGTTAGAAGGGGCAACTGTTTCTGCCAGAAGTCGCAAACACAGTATTGGAAGAGCTGGAGATGTTATCATCAATACTGACTTGGTGGAAGTGGGTGGCAGTTCATTGGCTCAACCCAGTACCATCAGGGCAGAAAGTTTAGGTGAGGGCAGTGCAGGAAACCTTGAGATTAATGCACCCAATATCCGCTTAGATAATGGCCGTTTCAATGCCCAAACTGCAGCAGGCAGCGATGCCAATATTAGAATAACGACCAACGATTTGCGGTTACGCAACAATAGCAGCATCACTACAGATGCAACCCAAGGGACTGCCAGTGGCGGCAATATCACAATCGATACCCAAACTTTAGTGGGTTTAGAAGATAGCGATATTCGCGCCAATGCTGTTGAGGGACGCGGTGGGAATATTACACTCGAAACTGAAGGCGATTTTCGATCGGCTGATAGCCAAATTGATGCGAGTTCAGAATTCGGAATTGATGGGGTTGTGGAAATCCGCCGACCGGAAGTTGACCCCACTCAGGGCTTATTTAACCAGGAACCGGATCCGGTGGAAGCAGGAGGCTTAATCGCTCAGGGATGCGATGTGGATGAGGGGCCAAATGCGAGTAGCTGGTTTGTGGATACGAATCTGGGTGGAGTGCCCTATAACCCAGCAGACCCCCTGCCCGCAGAGGCGATTTGGGACGATTTGCGACCGATCGCCGAAAATTCTGGCAGGGAAACCACCCGATCGCCCCAGTCTGCTGTGAATACCGCCGCCCGATCGCCGATTGTGGAAGCAAAGGGGTGGATTCGCGATCGCAAAGGTAATGTGGTTCTCATCGATGACCCGAATGGCGATCGCACCTATCCCGATTGGCGTCCCCGCCGGGGTTGCGATCGAGAGGTTTCATCCCCCCTCAACCCTCGGTCAATCGCCGCCAAACAACTGGAACTAGATATCCCCCAAACCCTAATCGTTAAACGGTTTGAAGTGGCAGGCAACACCGCAATTACCGCCGAAGAATTGGCCGAGGTACTCGCACCGTTTACCGATCGCCCCCTCGCTTTCGAGGAACTGCTGCAAGCGCGATCGGCAATAACCGACCTTTACGTGCAAAAAGGCTACATCACCTCCGGGGCCTACCTTCCCCTGCAAACCATCCGAAATGGAAACGTAGCGGTCCAAGTCGTCGAAGGTCAGTTAGATGACATAGACATCAAAGTGAGAACGCTGCCTCCCTCCGATTCCGGCAACAATAATGGGGAGCAGAGCGATTCCAATGCCAAGGCAGGACTCAATCGCGCCTACGTGCGGTCGCGCTTAGCGCACATCAGCGAAGTACCCTTCCGCCGCGACGACCTAATCGAGGCATTGCGAAAGCTCGAACTCGACCCGGCGATCGCTCGCATCACCGCCGAACTCTCCCACGGCAACACTCCGGGCACCAATGTGCTATTTGTCAACGTGGAAGAAGCACCCCGTTTCGCATCCCAGATTGTGGTGGATAACAATCGCAATCCGGCAGTGGGAAGTTTTCAACAACAAGGACAATTAGGCTATCGCAATCTATTAGGAATTGGCGATAATTTGAGCCTGGGATACGGGCGCAGTGACGGCGGCAATCGCTGGGATATTAACTATACCGTTCCCATCAATGCGAGTAACGGCACCCTTGCCTTCTCCTACAGTCGCGCCAATGGAGAAATTGTTAGTTCGCCATTTCAAGACTTGGATATCGAATCCGATTCCCAAAATTACGAATTAACCTATCGACAACCGTTGATTTATCGGGTGTTGCCGGAAGAAAACAGCAACAATCTAGATATCAAAGAATTTGCTTTAGGTGTTACCCTATCCCGCAGAGAAAGCCAAAGTTCCATATTAGGAGTAGACTTTCCCCTATCTCTGGGCGCAAACGAAGATGGAGAAACCCGGATTAATGCAGTGCGATTTTTTCAGGAATGGACCCACCGCGAAGCGCGACAGGTTTTTGCCGCGCGATCGCAGTTTAGCCTCGGCATTGATGGGTTGGATACCACCGTCAACGAAAGCGAAGCAGATGCTGGATTTTTCGGGTGGCGTGGCGGCGTGCAGTGGTTGCGACTGCTGGGAAGAGAAACTAAACCCGCCCTATTTTCACCCAGAGTTTTACTGCGTTCGGAGGTTCAGCTTGCCTCTCGGTTAGTGTCACTAGAACAAATCGGTTTTGGAGGACAAAATACAGTGCGCGGCTATCGGCAAGACACCTTGCTCACCGATAGCGGCGCATTTGCTTCCGCAGAGTTGTGGGTTCCCGTTTTGCCATTGGAACAGCATCAAGCAGTGGTGAATTTGATTCCATTTGTGGATGTGGGAACTGGATGGAATAGCGGCGATCGCGAGAATCCCGAAACCAACTTTTTAGCGTCTGTGGGATTGGGATTGGGATTGCAATGGAGCGACAGATTAAGTGCTAGAATAGATTGGGGCATACCGTTAGTTGATATTGATTCGGGGGAAAGCACGTGGCAAGAAAATGGGATTCATTTTTCTATCAGGTTCAACGGATTTTAAAGCGCGGGATGCGAGTGGTGGGTTTGGGAATCGCAGCAGCGATCGCCACCATCAGTCTGCAACTGTTACCGGGAAAAGCTGAAAGAATCCCTCACCCTGGACGGGTGGGGCTACAGGAACAAACCCCGCCTACCCAGGCTGAAACAGCGGGCGATCGCCGCCAGTTTGTGGCGCAAAATTTAGGCGAAAATCCGCTCGAATTGTACAAACAGGGAAGATTTACCGATGCGATCGCCCTGTGGCAGGAACAGTTAGCAGAAGGTGACGACAGCGATCGCGCCTTAGTGCTGAACTATCTGTCATTAGCCTATCAGCAACTTGGCAAATGGGAACAAGCCCAGAGTGCGATCGAACAGAGTCAATCGCTACTAAATGCCCGGGAAGACTCTAATCTCAAATCGCAGCAAATTTTAGCGCGGGTGTTCAGTACCAAAGCGCGTTTATTGCTGGCGCGAGGAGACGCGGAAACTGCGCTACCCCTGTGGCAAAAAGCGGAAGAGATTTATGCCGAATTGGGAGATGAAAAAGGAGCGATCGGTAGCAAAATCAACCAAGCGCAAGCCATGCAAAATTTAGGGCTTTATCGGCGAGCTTTGCAAACTTTATATCGACTAGGGGAACAGATAGAACAACAAATCGATCCAAAGCTACAAGCAACTAGCTATCTTAGCTTAGGCACAACCCTTTATCAAATAGGGGATCTGGATAAATCTAAAGAGTATTTAGAGCGTAGTTGTGAGCTTGCAAAAGAGGATTATCCGAGCATCAGAGTCTCTGCTTTGTTAAGCTTAGGTAATACCAAAAAAGGTTTAGGAAAACGGCGGCGGGAAGAATTGAGTTTTACTCAGGTTGAAGATATTTTTAAGGGTAGAGATAATACTGATTACCTAGGTTTTTACGAAGATTTATTAAACTCATATCGACAAACGGCAATCGAATCGAAGTCTTCGCCCAGGATTCAAGTCCAGACAAGACTCAATGAGTTTAGCTTCTTGGTAGAGACACATCAGTGGTGGGCTGAACAAGCTCAAATGTGGGAAGAGAATTTACCACCGTTTGTGAAAAATGGCAATTCTAGAATGCAGGAATTATGGCCTAAAATTAAACAAGCCTTGCGCGAGCTACCCCCCACGCAAACGGCAGTTCATGCCAGAATTAATTTAGCACAGAATGCGATCGCTTTCAATAAGACGCAGGGAGCGGCAGTTTATTCCCAGTCAGAAATTGCAGAGCTATTGGAGACAGCGAACCAACAGGCAAAAAGCTTAGGCGATATGCGATCGCAAGCTTATGCTTTGGGTTATTTGGGTAAACTGTATTCTGAACAACCAACCCAAAACTTAGAACGAGGGACAAGCTTTACCCAAAAAGCCTTAGAAATAGCGGAGCGGATAGATGCGCCTGACTTAATTTATCAATGGCAAGCGCAGGAAGGGCGAATCTTAAAAGCGCAAGCAGAACGTGGAGATTCGGCAAAGCGTCAGCAGGCGATCGATAAATACACTCAAGCTGTTGATAGCCTCCAGAAAGTCCGTAAAGGATTGCTAGGTATCGATTTTCAACTCATCGATAGCCTGTCTTCCAACCAAAGTGTGAATGCTAATCTTCAGTTTGACTTTCAGGAGCAGGTCGAACCCATCTATCGGGAATTAGTGGATTTGCTTTTGCAGCGATCGGCAGAAGAAACAACCGCTTCCCAGAATAATCTCCAACAAGCACTCACAGTTATTGAATTGCTTCAAGTGGCTGAACTTGAAAACTTTTTGAACTGTCAATTAGAAGGCTCGGAATCTCTTTCTGACGCCCAATCATTGCAGCAAGCTCAGCAGGTTGTCGTGGATAATTTGGCAAAAATCCATAATGAAGACCCGAATGCAGTCATTCTTTATCCCGTTGTATTAAAAAATCGTGTAGAAGTGATACTTTCTTTGGCGGGTGAAGATTTGGAACACGATTCAAATCCTACATTGAGAATCAATTTCACTCATACAATTAATCGGCTAGAATTTAATTTAAAAAAACGAGAAGACAATGTATATGAAATAAAAGAAGATGCACAATCTATTTATGACTTAATAATTGCTCCAATAAAAAATAAGCTGCAGACAAACAACACCTTAGTCTTTCGACTAGATAGCCTGTTGAGAAATATTCCCATGTCAGTTATTTTTGATGGAAAAAACTATTTGTTTCAGAATTATAACATAGCTATAATCCCCCGATTAGAGTGGCGAGATTCTCAAGTTTTGGAAACCCCACAGGTTTTAGCGGGTGGACTGAGCGAACCCCCCGAAGAATTTAACGTCGATAAACTACCTTATGTAGACAACGAACTTAACCAGATTAAAAACATACTACCGACTAAAACTTCAACTTTGCGCGATGGAAGTTTTACTAGCACAAACCTCAAAAATAAAATTGACTTGCCTCCTCGTTTTCCTTTGATTCACCTAGCAACTCATGGTCAGTTCAGTTCCAAACCGGATCGAACATATATTCTGGCTTTTGACAATCGTATTACTATTAATATGCTAGAAAGCTTTCTGAGGACTCGACAACAAGATCCAATTGAACTACTTGTCTTGAGTGCCTGCGAGACAGCTACAGGAGATGGAAAAGCTGCTTTAGGACTTGCTGGAGTAGCTGTGCAAGAAGGCGTGCGTAGTACAATCGGTTCTCTCTGGTTAGTGAACGATCGAGCCACCGCAGATTTAATGGGTAGATTTTATGAAGAATTAATTCAAAAAGGCGAATCCAGAGCTAAAGCATTGAGGGAAGCTCAAAGATATCTTTTGGACAAAAAAACAGAAATTAGTAAACCTTACTACTGGGCACCCTTTGTTTTGGTAGGTAATTGGTTAAATATTTCTCTTCAATAGTCTATTAAACTGCTATTGGATTTTGGAATTAAGGGGCGGATTTCCTGTCTGGTATTACTTACGATGCTTGGGATTAAATACCGCCCCGTTATACCGTTTTCGATAACGATTTTAGAGTCAGTTACCTCCGGCTCCGAGTCAGAGACGCGATTTATCGCGTCTCTACAAGAGGAGGAGTCAGAAAGTCGGAAGCATCTCCAACATTATTTTTGACAAAAGGTATGACAAAAGCGCACTGCTGCGTCCAAACTACTGATGGAGAATGTGCATTGAATCTTATTCTTCCTCTAAGATAACGGGATCGACAAACTGTGCTGAGGTAAGTTTTTCGCGAATTTTTAGTTTCATTTCTTCTGGGTTGTCTTGTGCCTCTATATTGATATCTGACAGAACGTCTTCCATTGCCTCTATATTGATATCTGACAGAACGTCTTCCATGAGCTTATTCCATTGGCTAGTCACCTCATTGTTTTTCATATCCCGAGCGCGCAGTTCAGCTAGAAGGGTCAAGGTATCCTGCCAAATTTCCTCCTCAAAATACAGATTGACTCGTTCTAACTCGGTTTCCGCTAAGTTCAAACTCCGGTCGAGTTCGGGCCGTTCTACTCGTTGCAACCACCCAGAAACCCGCTCGGGTTCAATTCCAGACGAGGAAGAATCACAATTAATATCAAGATACAAGTTCCACTTGTAGTTCTTATCCAATTCTAGCGGTTGCCCGTTTTTCAGGCGAGATGGCAGTTGGATCCTCAGCAGACCAGGAGTTCCAACTATTTGAATATTTCTGGTTTTGTAGACAGGTACATTTTCTGAATCGCTCAGTCTGAACTCGACGGATTTTATATTTTCGGGCTTGTAAGGAACGTAAAAGAATAGAGAAGGAGACTCTTTAGTTGTTTGACTCCAGACTTGGTTCGGTTCTGGTTCTTGGAAAGTAGGTGCTAAGGCAATGAGAGGTATTTCTATTCCACATTCTTGAGTAGTCCGCCGAATGCCTCCACCTACGGTGTTACCCGGCGTCCCATTGTCTGGTGGTGGTGGAAACCTCGAGATAATTATGGGTGGCATTTCGAATGGAATAGGATACGACTGTACTTGAGCAAAACTACTGACACCAACCAGTGCTATAATCGCACTGGAAAGTTGAATCGGCCACCAGACAGATTTTTTACGAACCATGATTGTCACTCCCTAAATATTTACCTAGAAACAAAACTTTTGCACTCTTTTGTCCTCTGAATTGAGAATTAATGTAACCTTCCAAAATTACACCTGTTGCCACTAAAGAGAGTGCGGATGGAACCAGTGGCAAACACCCTGCCATTGTTGAGAAAACGAACGAACATACTCCATATAATACTCCAATTGTCACAATAATACCCAATCGCTGTTGTAGGGGAGAGCGATAGTACCGAATTAGTAGACCTGCCACAAAAGACCAGAAAACAATCCACACAACGTCTCCCCAAAGAGGCCAAAACCAGGGCAAATGCCTTTTCTTTAGTACAGTATCTATTATCTGGCTTGCCATCTGTGCGTGAACAACTACTCCTGACATTTTCTGTGTAGATCGATTACCGAAAGGAGTAGCCAATTTCTCTCTATCCATCACCCCAATTAGAACGATGCGATTTTGAATTTTGTCAGGATCGATATTACCTTTTACCACTTGCTTCAACGGTATTTCATAGGCGAATTGTTTTCGGTTTCGGTAATTGCTTAAAACTTGATGGCCACTGTCATCTATTTTGTAGTAAAAACCCTTTCCTTTCTCCAGTTTAAAAACTACGTCACCAATCATCAAATTACCTTCGCTAGTTTCACCTATCTTCAACAAGCCTTCCTCTGTTTTTAGATGACCGAACATCGAGCCTTCTTCTGTCTCTAAATATTTCTCTAAATAGGTCAGAGCAAGGTAAGCACTTAATGAGTAACTTACGGGACATTTAGACTGGTTTTCTTCTCGTGCCGTTCTTGCTAACAAAAGACGACGAACAAATCCATCGTTGTCTTCAATAATGTTGTTGAATGCTACATAATTTTCGTGATTAGCAGGATGAGGTGGGTGACCATGTGTAATCTTTTTATTTGTTGAATCCTCGTATTGGCAAATGCCAACTATCAGTTCTTTATTTTTATGGAATTGTGCGGTCAGTGCCTCACTGCCAGGAGGCTGGTCTTCAGGTCGTAAAATATCCAAACCGATCGCTAAAGGTTGATGCTGTATTAAGTTCTCCAATGCTTGTGCCAGTGTTTTATCTGTCACGGGAAAATCATCCTCGTCAGTTATTGTAACTATCGAAAACCGATCGTCTGGCCCTTCATCGGGTCGCATCCGCATTAAATGGTCAAATGCCGCCAACTCTAACGGTTGCAATAACCCCATAAAGCGCGCCACCATCACCAAAGTGGTACACAAAAGACTGGCAAATGCGACTTCTCGCAAGGCGACGGGTCGGTGCAAGTCGGCCCAGGTGGGGGGTCGGGTGGCGGGATTCATGCAGGTCACTGGCAACCACTCCACGCCGGGAAGTCGATCGCGCCAATCATCCGCGAGTCGCTCCCGCGCTTTGCGGACTGCCACATACAAGGGTTCGCCTTTTTGGGCGTATTCTATCAGTACGTATTCCAAAAAGGTCTGGGCGAATTCGTTGGGGACTTTTTCCCGCATCGCGATCGCGATCGGCAAATGAAACTCGCTCACCACCTGACGTGCAAATCCCAATCCCAAACAAGAATTTAATATAGCAATCTTTAACCCATTGCCGATCGCTTCTTTCAGGTCGGATTTCATGCGCTCGGGAGTCACCCACTCTTCGCCATTCAGCCGAATTTTTTCCTCCCTATCTTCACTGTTCCCATGTCCGCTAAAAAACAAAATATCCCATTGTTTCTCCCGCAGGCGATCGCGAAATTGTTTCACTCCCGGTTCTTTCATCGGTTGCGGTTCCGCCCCCACCGATCGCAATCCCTTTATCGTTTTCTCGTCTTTATCCAAATTAATCCCGCTGCTATCCCCAAATACCGCTAAAATATTCACATCTTTTCGGCGGCGCGTGGCTAGAGGTTCCTCTATTCCCCGAAATTCTGACGGACTAAAACAGACTTCCCCTCGGTGGTAATTCTCAAATAAGTTCCACTCCGACCAGGGAAACTTCCATAAATTCAAATCCTCGGTTTGAATCAAAACTCGAATATTATCTTGTGGATTTAAGTGAATTTGCACCTTATCCAAAACCTTGCGGAATTCGCGACTTTCCAACCATTCTTTAAAATTGGCTTTCAATCGGTTCGCTGCTGCCTGACATTCTCTCCTGCATTCCGATCGCGATCGCTGCGAAATTTCCGTGGGCAGCTTCACCGCCGAGTTGCGTTTTCTCAATCCCCGAAAGCTTTGTTGATGCAAATTGCATAACTGTTCGTAGCGTTCTTTCCACGCCAAATAGTCCCGATAAATCTCGATCGCCGGCGGTAATTGACCGATGACGCCTCCCTCAATACTGGTGGGCTTGCCATCTTCCCGGATATCCACCAACTCGACTGCGTAACCGCTTTCGAGTTCGCCTTCTACTGCTAGTTTTACGACTTTTACCATAACGGTTTCACTCTACCTTTAGCTGCACTGCGATTGGGTTAGTTTGGCTAGGGCGAGCGGGATGCCCCCCCTATTGCCCTCAGAAACTATCAGCGACTATCGAACAAGGCGTCCGCCAGACAATTGAGAACCTGACAAAATCAATATATTTTTCATTTTACTCCTCCTCACTTAAAAAGTAAATCTTTTTTTTGAACTTTTATCATTTTTTTACAAACCACAGGAGGTGGTTGTCAAACATGACCCCTGCGATTAGGGAAGCCCCTGAAAGTTGATGGAGACCGCCCAGCGTTCGGGCACACTAGACGCGGCGATCGCGCTGGCGCTGGTGGTGACTAAGGCGATCGCGGCAGGAACCAAGGGCAAACAGACCCCTCGAGCCATCGCGCTCACGAAACAGGCACCAAACAGCAAAGCGATCGCCATAATTACCCCCAAATAACGCTCCCTATTTTTCCGGCACTGCCAGACGATCGCGCCGCCGACCCCGGACCACAACCCCACCCACACCACATCTCCCCATAAAGGTAAAAACCACAGTAACGGGCGATCGTCGAGTACCGCACTCACCACTTGACTCACCATCTGCGCGTGCAACACCACCGTGGGAATTTGTTGATTGCGCCCAAAACCATACGGTGTCGAAAAAGTATTCCCCACACTAGGGGCAGTATAACCAATCAGCACGATCCGATTTGCGATCGCATCCGATTGGATTTCATCATTTAAAATCTCAGTCAAGCTAACTTGAGGTGCAACTTGCTCCCGATTGCGGTAATTGAGCAATAGCTGTTCTCCTTTAGTATCGAGGCGCGCGTAAAATCCACGCCGATTGGCCAAGCGCGGCCCAAGCTTTTTACCCCACTGCCCGCCGTCCACCGCAAAGGGAGAATCGATTTCCCGATCCTGGAAGTATTGGTGAGCGAGTTTGGTGCTAAATGCCTGCGATATAGAACATTCTCTACCCGGGTTTTCCAGGCTCACCAGATGACGGCGCACGATTCCATCCGCATCCACAACAATCTTGCTAAATCCCACCCGATTCTTGAGACTGCGCGGTGGAGGAGAAATCGCGATGCTGTCTGGGTCGTCGCGATCGCCGGGTTGGCAAATCGTCACCAGGCGATCGTTGCGATGCAAGTGAGTGGAGAATTCGGGATAACCCGGGTTCTGGGGACGATTGCGAAACAAATCCAATCCCACAGCGGTGGGTTTATATTCCATCAGTTTATCGAGTACCTGAGTCAAGGTGCGATCGCTGACGGGATATTCCCCCGAGTTTTGGATATCTCGTTCCGTAATCGCCACCACTAACAGGCGGTTATCCGGTTCTTCTGGCGGTCGCATCCGCATCATGCTATCAAAAGCCGCCAGTTCCCACCCTTGCAGCATGCCTAGCATTCTAGCGCACATCACCAACACCGTACAAACCATACTTGCCACCGCCACTTGTTTAGGGGTAACTCCTCCATACAATTGCCTCCATGACGGTAATTTTTTAGTGGGATTCTGAAAAACGCTCAGCAACCAATCAACATTCGGGAGTTTTTCGCGCCATTCATCCGCGAGTCGGTCGCGCGCTTTCCGAATTGCCACATACAACGAGTGCTTTCGCATGGCATATTCCACCATAAAATAGTGAAAAAACTCGCGTATAAATTCTTCGGGAACGGGATAGCGCACTGCAATTGCGGTTGACATCTGATGCTCTACGACTAACTGCCTCCCTACCTCTATACCATTTTTCCCATTCACGATCGCCAACTTCAATCCATTATCAACGGCAGTTTTTAAACTATTGTGAAAAGAGGCTAAATTCACCGTTTGCCACTCCAGGGTTTCCCCCTCGGATTCGCCACTTTTGTCAATCAACAAAATATCCCACGACCCATCCCACAGGCGATCGCGCACTTGTCTCGGGAACGGGTCTTGGAGATATTCCGTTTCAGCATCCACCCTGTCCCACCGAGTCTCATCCTGAAAATCCGCCAGTTTTTCTGGTGAGTTAGGCGCGCTAACAACAGCTAAAATACTGACAGCATTTTTGCCATTTTTCCCCACCGATGTTTCTTGGCCTCTAAACTCCGTAAAGCTCCATCCCACTTCCGCATAGCGATAATCTTCAAAAAAATCCCACGTATTCCAAGGCAAATCTGACAATCGCTCGTCATCGCTTTTAATCAAAAACCGGATGTAGTCTTTCTTGCTTAAATTTGTCCTCAAACTATTTTCGATTTTGTGAAAACCGCCAAAGTCCAACCACTGGTTAAAACTCTCCTTGACGGTTTCAGCCGCTTCTTGGCAAGCGATGACACTCTTACCCGAGGAGGATGCGACTGGTTTGTTTAATACCCGCACCAACTCATCGAGTTTTTCGTATTTGTCCCACCAATCTCGATAATCTTGAAACAGGGAATAAGCATGAGGCAAATTTCCCGTCACCCCCTCTGCCAAGGTGCGTCCCTGTTCTCCTTCTTCCTTAATTTCCACCAATTCAACATCATAGCCAAACTGGGAATCGTATTCGAGTAATAGCTTTACCACTTTTTCCATCCTTTTTTCTCCCCCGAATTTAACCCTCGAACGAATAAATTGCAGCCACTTCTCCCAAGGCGACCTCGAGGGTAAACTGGGTTCCAGGTTCGGCGCAAAATGGTTCGGCGAAATGAATGCCTTCGCTTTCCTCACTGGCTATCACCCTCTCGAAAATTTCTCCCTCATCATCGATGACCATTAATTGGATACCTTCGGGCAGATAATCTCCATCATCCCTATCGGAAACTGGACGCAGTTGCGGTAGAATCCAAGTCATTCCATTCGGCTCTTTTTCTAGAGTTATAATCAGCGCTACTTCATATGTTCGCGAGGGGGTTGCCAACTCAATTCGTTTGACAACGCGAGATTCTTCGACGCTCTCGCTTGTCATCAAACGCCATCCATAATTGACAGAATTGTTGGGGAAGATATCCTCATAAAGTTGCCATCCTGCCGCTTGCAATTCGGCGATCGCCTGGGCCGTCATCTGTGCCCAGTAATTGATGTTAAGTAAAGGTTGCCATTCTCCTACCCGTCGCAGAAATAGTTCGTTTTGCCATTCTGGATTGCCCAGCAATGCGCCCCATTGTGCGAATGGCACTTCAAGACGAGGAGAATAGGATGTGGGTTCTCCCAGTTGCTCTAATAAATGGCGAACGCGATCGCGGTTCAATTCAGGTAAATCACTCACTTGCGGTTTCCCTTCGGGGCACACTTCCCGCCCCACCCACAGCACATTCATGCTTTCCCACAACGCTTCGCGGTTCAGGGAATAATAACGCTGAATTGAATGATACTCCCCTTGTTGGATTTGGTTATAGGTGGCAAATCCCCAAAAGCGCATCCAGCAGCGATCGTCTTCTAATTTCATCTGGACAGCTAGATAGTAATCCCCAACCCAGTTGGGAATATCCACCCATTCTTGAGGAACGCAAAGGGTTTCTATATCGGTGCTTTCACTGGGAATTAAGACCAATCGATGTTCCCCAACTGCGATCGAAGAACCGTTGGTAAATTCCCAACTTCGCGGTAATTCACCCTCGGTGGGAAAGGTTAACCCTGCATCGGGTAAATCCGGTTGCTGGTTTATCCACTCGATGAATCCATGCAAGCACAGATAATTCACGTAAGCATTCCAACGGGAGGCATCATTGGAATAATGCTGCACTCGCCGCCATGCTGCTGCTTGCGTTTCCGGGTTTAATTCTATCCACAGGTGTTTGGTATTGACGGTCATTACAGAGGATAATGTATAGTACATTCTGCCACTCCTAGTTTACTTGAAAGAACGATCGTAAAATCGATGCAGCCACTTTTCGACAAATTCTCCGACTTTTTTGCGTTCGGGTTCTAAAGAGACTTCTAAATTGACTTGAATCCAGGCAATCACCGCATCTTTTAATTGGCTACAGGCATTTTTAATCCGTTTTTTGGCAAGGTGAGGAGTTTCGTTCAGCTCTTCTGCAATGTCCTCTACCTCAATCTCTTGGCCGTACAATTGTGTTAAGGCAATTTGGTTGCGATCGCCCAACTTATGCCATCCCGTTTTCAGTACCGGGTCGAGTTGGGTTTGATAGTGCTGCTGCAACCAAGCTACCACATACTCTTCCAACTCCGATACTTTTTTCAAGTCCATCTGCAAATCGGTTTTCACCCATTCAGCAATTCCTTGCAGCAGGTCTCGCTGACACTTTTTGTAACACCGAGAAACGTTAGATTGGTGTAGACTGATTTTCTGACCAATCCGTTTGCCGCTCAAGCCAAATCCATAGCGCAAAAACAAAATCACTCTATTTTTAGGCATTGCCTCAATTTTTTGCAATGATTCTAGCATAATTTTGGTGAAGTATGCCAGATATTTTTCCAGCTCTTTTGAAAAAGATTCTTCCTCGATCGCCTCTAGAGGTTCTTGAGACAGTAAATTTTCGGTCAAGGACAAATTTTCGAGTTGAGAGGGGTTCTCATAGCTATCGAAGTAACAGATTTTGGGCGAAGCTTGCAAAGCGTTTACGCAGGTGCGGATCCAGCTTTCAAATTTCTCTGCCGTCACGGGATGGCGATCGCCTTTTTCTGTTTGCTCGAGATAGTGCCTATTGTAGTAATTCGCCGCTTCTTGATAGTGCTGCGGTTTAGGTTCGCGCCATTCTTTACCGGATTTGCTATACACCTGAAACAAACAGGCTCTAGCATGAAGGCAGGAATCGAGCAAAGAAGGATTCGTGATGCCAAAACTTGTTAAGCCTCGTTGCAGCTTGCGATCGCTAGCCGATTTCAAAGCATACCATTGCGAATACTTGCCCTGACCGGTTTGTGCATGAAAAACTTCTCGAATTTGGCTGGCAAGCTCCAATTGAAAATGTTTTTCTAAGCTGTAAGAGGAATCTGGTTGGTAGCGTTGGTAAAACTGGCATATCTTATCCGTGTCGCTGGTCAAGCACCCGGAAATATAAAGCAATCGGTCGCGAGTTTCTTGAGGAAAATTGGGATTGCGAAACGCATGATAGCGATTGGTCACCGCCCGGTAGCGAGGGCTTTCTAAATAAGCAGCAATATGCTGTCTCGCCAGTTGGCGAACCGGTGGCGGACTGTCCTCGCAATTCCAAAGTTTCAGAAAGTATTCGACGATCGCTTTTTCATCCTTAGATTCGCACCAGCGATGAAATTCCATACTCTGCTGTTGCAAGCATCGGAAATTCGCTTCTAAAGCGCGATCGCTCACCCAACGCGATCCCCCCAATCCAGTTTCGCCTATGAAAGCAAAACTGGAAAACTTTTGGCGTAAATCGTTTCGGGATGGAAGTCGAAGATCGGACATAGGATTGACGTAGTGGTAAAGCATTCCCCAAAAATCGATATCGGTAGATTTTAGCCATTGCAAGCGCTCAACTGAACGCTTATTTATCGTGATAGATGCAATCCCCGATGCTCGAACGATGATTTAAGTTGACGGCAATTTCTCTTGCTTTCGACGCATTAGAGCCGACTCTAAGGCCCTGAGGCTTCCCTGGGGCGCACGTTCCTGAACGAAGAGCAATAGTTTCTCACCTATTTCCAAGTCGTAGGGATCCGTTCCAGTCGCCATCACCGCCTGAATTCGCGGCATAGCCACGCGATCGACCAACTGCACGAAACCACTGAGAATGCGAGAAAACTGCGCTTGGGTAAGGGGTGCGTCTTCCAGGGGCAACTCGATGGATGCTCTAACTTCCCCATCGATCGCGTCGTATTCCCATTTCAGCATTTTGGTACGCCAGGAAAGAGAGAGTAAAGTCCGAAAAATCAATTCCCGGTGGGGATGTTGCGCTACCCCTGACAGGAGGCGCGGCGCGTAAATTTGAAAAAATTTACCCTCCTCGAGCAACTCGATAGTGATGCAGAAGCGTTCCACATGCTGAGCCTTGACCCTGGTGTGGATCCGCGACTGGGAGCGATCGATTTGATACCGCCACTGAACGTTGTCTAGATATTGCGCGATTTGCGCGAGACTCGTCGCCATTGCACTCCTTCCGATTCAACTGACACTGGCGTATTAGGATCGGAGTTGAAAAGTTATGCGCGATTTTGGCCAAAAAAATTTTTTTCCAGGTTTCGTCAGCACCTCAAACCCCTGCAGTATCGAGGTTATAGAATTTTTTTCACGAAAATTATGCAACTCGAGGGGGCAAGGGTTTTCCAATCGCCATTCAAGGGGTGGGGCTTCATTCGTTCAACAAAATCATAGACAGTCTTAGACAAACGTTGACAATTCGCTTTGATGTTATGCGAACCTCGCAAAGTAACGAGAGTGTTCATCGTCTGAGGGGTCAACCCGTTTATGTGGGGGATGGGATTAAAGTCAGTAAGGAAGGTAAAAAAATGCCTGCGGTCAAAAAATTACATTAAGAATCAGAAAATATAACCAAGCCCCACTGGATACGGGGTCATTATTTTGGAGCTATTACTCTACTGCTGGAGGCTGGTTCTTGTTGCTTTGCAGTTCCTGTTAATTTAGAACTACAAGATGGGGTGAAAGTCACTGATGCTCTGCGAAGATTGGGGGAAACGATCGGTAAGTGAATCTCTCGCCTACCCAGCGTTAATTCGTCGGCGATCGCCCCATAGCCATAGCCCCTTATTCTTTGCATCATTCTCTTCCTTGCAACACCCAGTTTAAAAGGCGCTTCGTGCAACAGTTTTCGCCAGCGATCGCCAGCTTTGAGCTGGGGATTTGGGTGAGAAATGAAGCGACGGCTGCTTTGAATGTATTTCTGACCGGATTGAAAACTTTCTCCGATCGCATTGCGGCAATCTATCGGTTAAAAGCCGCTTTAATACAACATTAATTTTTCTATCTTTTTTTACTTCAAATAAATCAACCAGGTATTTTCTTTTTTCTCTATTACAATCCCATCAATCCTATGCAATACATCTAAAAGTGTGACTCCTGGATAGTATGACCGTAATGCACTTCTGATGGGCTGTTTGTATATTCTTGAAAAAGTCTGTGAAAGTTCATCTTTCATGGTATATTCTTTATCTCGATCGCGAGTTAAGAGTTGTACTATATTGTGCAATGCTTCTTTAAAGTCCTCTGGATATTCTAACTGTTTGGGAGTAAAATCAACAGGAATTGAATCTACTGTTTTACGTTTTTTAATGTGATGAGTTTTCTTGAGAGTCTTTTTATTGGTATTTTGCCCTAGGCTTGGGTTAATATTGGCTGATTTTGTATGAGGGAGCCAATCGGTTACAGTGACGTAAAAGTCATTATAATTAGGAGTTCTGCAGATTCTAAAATCAGAATTTGCATAAAAAAACTCTCGGTTTAAATCAAATCCATGCTCCCCACATTTTTGAGCTAACAAAGAATATTTTACCCAAGAATTGCCAGTTTTTTGATATTTTTTCTGTATGAGTTTTTTTATGATACTGACGTTAATCATGGTCATAAGTGAAAGAAAGACTACAAACAGAACAAAACTGTGCCACAGTATGTCTGGAACTGAGGTCTAACCGAAAGAGCGGGTCGATACCCATCTGTACTCTAACACAGTAAACTGGACAAGCGGTTGAGCAATTGGTGAATCCCAGTCACGTATCGAAGGAGACGGTTTTGCTGGGGTTTGCGCTGAAGTTGCAATGGGTGTGGAGTGAAGGGCATTAAATCTTGCGATCGCCCGTAGCGGCGGGAAGTGGTGTTGTTGGAACGCACAGCAACTTAGGGCACAAATCCCCTTTCTGCCTATAAAAGTTAATGATGCTGCGGTTATCTACTTTTTTGTAACCACAGGTCGAAGCCGCACAGCTTATGGGTTGGCAAAAAGGAATCAAATAAGGAAAACGGCGGGTGGTGGAAAAGGCGCGTTCTGCAAGTTTCAAGAGATAGTCTTTGCGCCCATTTTCGCTGGCGATATCCACAACCAGCAGGGTATGAGTACCCACGGGATTCCCATAGTGTTGATGGGTTTAATTCAAACAAATAGAGAGGGGAAGGTCAATGGAGACCTTCCCCTCACGCAGCACTTAAACCAACATTAAGAAAATTGCACTTAACTTAGTAGGTTTCTACGTGCCAGCGATGTTCTTTCTTCATTTGTTTTTGGTAGTCAGCCCAATCAATTCCTTGCTTGGAGGTGACCGCAGACATCCCTTCATCGATGCCGCCTTCCATGCCCTTCAAACCGCAGATGTAGGTGTGGGTATTTGGTTTTTGAATCAGTTGCCACAGTTCTTCGGCATTTTCTGCGATGCGGTCTTGGATGTACATCTTGCCGCCTTGAGCGTTTTTCTGTTCGCGGCTGATGGCATAGGTCAAGCGGAAGTTATCCGGGAATTCTTTTTGTAATTGTTCCAACTCTTCTTGATAGAGGATGTTGGCGGTGTAGGGGATGCCGAAGAACAACCAAGCCAAGCCTTTGAACTTGTAGTCTTCATGTTGTTCTTTAAACATCCGCCATAAGTAAGCGCGGAAGGGAGCAATTCCCGTACCGGTTGCCATCATAATGATGGTGGCATCTTCATCATCAGGGAGCAACATTTCCTTACCCACCGGCCCGGTGATGGTGACATCGGCACCCGCTTCGAGGTTGCACAGGTAAGAGGAGCAAACCCCGTAGATCGTTTCGTTGGTTTCCGGATGCTGGTAGACCAGTTCGCGGACGCACAGGGAGACGGTTTTATCATCTTGATGGTCTCCGTGACGGGTAGAAGCGATCGAGTAGAGGCGCAGTTTATGCGGCTTGCCCTTTTCGTCTTTTCCAGGAGGGATGATGCCGATACTTTGCCCTTCCAGATAGCGCAGATCTCCCTCAGAAAGGTCGAAGATCAAGTGCTGAACTCGGCCACTGCCACCTTCGCGAACCAGAGGTTCGTTACTCAAACATTTACCAATATAGGGTTTTTTTGGCTTGTAGATATTAACGGGAATGTCTTGTTTTTTGGCCTTGGCCTTTTTCGGCTTGGTTTCAGTCATCGGCTTGCTTTTTTCGGCAGGACTGGGGGCCTGTTGTCCGTTAGACTTGGATGACATCTGACCGTTAGCCAACGCATCTTCTAGGGGACGGATGCTGACAATTTGTCCGCCCATGCGAGAGATGCGTCGCATTTCTTGATTCATGCGGTTGTAAGGCACAGTGATAAAGGTGCTTCCACTGCGACGAATTTGGCTATTGGTCGGATCCTGTTCCTCAGTTTGACGCAGACCCACCACTTCATATACAAAAAAGCGGTTACCAAATTCTGTATTGGCTGTAACTCCTACTGTGCTGGGATTGTACATAAAGGTAAAGACTCCGAATGAAATTTACGACTCCTCGGGCAACGCAGACGAGTGGGTTCTCCGTAGTCTTGCAGACGGGTTTTCGGATATGAGAAACCCGAGAACAGGGACTCGTTGTCAGTTGCCCGACAATAAGGATCCGTTCTTGGAGTTAGAACGGAATCTTGAAACTCTATTCTCTAGATTACAGCCCGATGTCCCCGTGCTGACGTTGGTCTCGAGAATTGGGACCGGGAAATCTTGCGGTGTGGACATAGGAAAGCAAGGATTGGCGATCGCGTGGGATCCGTGGGTTTTGGGGATTTGACCTTTTTCTCTGCCCGTGGAATTGTCTCTCTCGGGAAGTTGTTTGCTTGGATAAATTTTCCCTGGCGGGGCAAACCTTCCAGGTCAACGGGCCGCAATTCTGACCAGACCGGCGATCGCTGCCCGGGATCCACAAGCCTTGCCCCCTCGCTTCTGGATCCTCTCAACCTCCAGAAAAAAAACAATTGCCTTTCTGTCACAAGCGATCCCGTTTCAGTGTAGAATTGTCACATACCCACTGTTCGTTCCTCCCACGGCGGGACTGTTCCCCCGAACCCCTTGGCTTTCAACGCCAATGGCTCGGGCTGGCATCGGGATTTTTGACCCCAAACAATCCCCTCTCTATCTCCGTCGCCTCCGTCAGGAGTGCCCCAGTGGACGATCGCCCAGGCGTTGGATCCATTTGCTTTTCAGATAAATCGGAAATTCTCCTCACGGGTGGAGCCAGGGATGCGCCAGTGTTCCAGTTAGAACCCCATTGGACTTTAAACTGCCAAACTAACGCCAACTAAGGGGTTGACCCCACGGGTTCTAGGTGAAGGAGGCGAGAATCTGGGGCAAATTGTTGTGGCAAATGAGTAAATTAACCATCCGTATGTCAATATAGAATAAATTTTATTGTTTTTTAAAACGCAATTAACCGTAGCATAGGTACACAGAGCAATATCGATAGAGGGAATCTATGACCAGTAAGCCGGAAAACGTGGTTTTAATTGGTGTTGCCGGAGACTCTGGATGCGGCAAATCAACATTCCTGCGCCGTCTGAAAGACTTGTTCGGAGAAGAACTGATGACGGTCATCTGTTTGGATGACTACCACAGTTTAGACCGCAAACAGCGCAAACAACAGGGCGTCACAGCCCTCGATCCCAGAGCCAATAACTTCGATTTGATGTACGAACAAATCAAGGCGCTCAAAAACGGTCAGGCGATTGACAAGCCCATCTACAACCACGAAACCGGCGAGATCGATCCACCAGAGCGCATCGAGCCGAATCACATTATCGTGATTGAAGGGCTTCATCCACTGTACGACGAACGGGTACGCTCCTTGGTAGATTACAGCGTCTACCTGGATATCAGTGATGAGGTCAAGATTGCCTGGAAAATCCAACGAGATATGTCAGAACGGGGCCACCGTTACGAAGACGTTCTCGCCGCTATCAACGCCCGTCGCCCAGATTTTAGCGCCTACATCGAACCGCAAAAAGCTCATGCTGATGTGGTCCTGCGGGTGTTACCCACCGAACTGATTCGAGAAGACAAAGAACGCAAGGTTCTGCGCGTTCAGATGATCCAGCGCTATGACGTGCAAGGCATGGAGCCGGTTTATCTGTTTGACGAGGGATCGACGATTCATTGGACCCCCTGCGGACGCAAATTGACTTGCCCCTACCCGGGCATCAAAATGTACTACGGACCGGATGCCTTTGAAGGGCATGAGGTCTCTATCCTGGAAGTAGACGGTCAGTTCGAGAATCTAGAGGAGATGATCTACATCGAAAGTCACCTCAGCAACACCAGTACGAAGTTTTACGGTGAAATGACCGAACTGTTGCTCCAGCACCGCGACTATCCGGGTTCCAACAATGGCACCGGTCTGTTCCAAGTCCTCACGGGTCTGAAGATGCGGGAAAAATATGAAATGCTGACATCTAGCGAAGCCAAAATGGCAACGGCGCAAGTTTGAACTGTCCCGATTAATTCCTTCAAAAAAGCCCACATCTGAATCAGGATGGAGCTAAAAACAGAAACAGCCCGCGAAAGCGGGCTATTTTTTGCTAGGGTTATTGCATGTTAAGAATTGATAATTGAAACTGCCGAGGGGGCTCCGGACCCAAGCTTCTCGCGATCGCCCTGGGCTTTTTTTTGCTCAGTAGGGTGGCAATAAGCGGCGCAATCCGTGCAGGAGGACGACGACTAAGAAAAAAAGATTCCGCAAAATGATTCCATACCATGCCAAGGGATGGGCAGATTCTGGGACAGCGCGATCGCAAGCTATGGCTAATTTTGCACCCAGGGCTTTCATCCAGGAAACGCTTCTGGGCCATTCCCACAGATTGTCCAGCCACTCGGGGGGAATCCCGCGCATCCCGGTACCCGCGCCGATAATGCCACCCACGATCGCCGCGGTGGTGTCCGTGTCGCCGCCACAGCGAACCATCGCGATCGTCCCACCGCGATAATCCTGCTGGTGGGTTAACCAAGCATGGATCGCCACCGGCACCGTATGGTAAACGTAGCCACTCACCCCCTTGCTCAGTCCCAACTGTGAGGCAAAGCGCTCCGTGTCGCCACCCTGGGTAACGCTGTGGCACGCTTGGCGGATGAGTTGCAGGAATTCCCGCGCTTGCGGGGGCAAAATCCCTTCCAAGGTTTGATAGTAGTCCGCTGCCGAAATCGGGGATTGATGGGTAGCAAGATGGGCGGCGATCGCCACCGCCATTGCCCCATATTCGGCTTTCGGATCCGTATGGGTGAGTCTTGTGGATGCCCTCACGAATTCCCTCAGTTTCGGCAAATCCTCGCCGTAACAAACGCCAATAATGGCACTTCTCATCGCCGGACCATTCCCGGCGGAGAACACCCCCGGTTTGGGAAATCCCAACCACAGCTTCACAATCGCCCGTAAAGTCCCCAACCCCACACCGGCAGGCAAAGGAAGCAGCCACCATCGCAACCGCCAAGCCAGCGCCCCGGTGAATCGCCGGACATTCCCCCCCGCAACCAACAGGGATTGTGCCACCATGCAGGTGTGTTCCGTGTCATCGGAAACCATGCCTTTCCCAAAGAAAAAATCGTACTGGTTCAGATGCGGATAAATTCGCTGTAGCCGTCGTTTCGATAACCCTTCCCCGGGGAGTCCCAAAGCGTCCCCCACCGCAGTTCCCAGGATACAGCCGATAATCGATTCGGTTTTTTCGTTCATCGCGGATGCACTCGATAAAGATCTGGCAATTAAAACTCACCCCTAGACAAGCAATCGTCCGCTGAGGCGAACTAATGTTCCGAGATACTCTTGGCAAACCAAATTGGCTAACCTTCCTCTTCACCCCTACTACACCGAAGCGCTACAACCCCTTCGGTTGAGAAGTCCGAGGCGAGGGGTTCGGGCGTCACCCCCCAACCCAATGGGTGGAAAGATTGCCCGATCGAGTCTCGCCTACTGCAGGGTGGTTCGTGAAAAAAAAGTGTTTGCCAGCCGGATTTGCAATGATGCGTCAGTTTTATGCATTTTAAATCGAATCGAACCGAGCGACTGGCAAACGGTTTGCTCACGGCAAAATGGCAAAGACTCTCGCCGGAAAACCGGAACCACCTTTGGGTTTGGGAAAAGTGACCACGGCGATCGCGTCGGCTTGCGGCACCCGATCCAAATTCGCCAGCAATTCGATTTGATAGCGATCGCGCTCGAGGAGACAAGTTTCCAAGGAATAATCATCTTGGCTGGTTGCAATTCCGGGATCCGTATCCGTGGTTTCGTGACCGCTGGCGGTAATCTTTCGCTCTTCATAAAGATAGCTCAGCACCTCCTGACTCCAGCCGGGATAATGGGAAATGCCATTGGCATCTTTATTCGCCATTGCTGCCGGATCGGGCCACCGTTTCGACCAATCCGTTCGCATCACCACTTTCCGCCCCTTCTGGAATTTTTCCATGTTTGGCTTCCCAGGCTTCTACATCTGCCATCGAAATCGTATAATCTGGATTGTTAGCAACTTTTTCGTGAACGTCGATCGCCACCAACGGCATTATCATTTCTTTCAAGTCAATTTCATCGAGGGTGCGTAAACCTCGAATAAAATGCGCCGGGGGATCCACATGGGTGCCCCACTGTCCTACCGGGGAATAGCGGTGGGCAAAAAAGCCGGTGCCCACGGTTCCGACTCCCGGGTCATACCAATAGATGGTTTCCCGTTCTTCGTTGGGAAATCCTTTCCAATGCGGTATTCCTGGCTCAAAGGCGTGGGTGAGGTCAACGAAGGTTTTCTCGTGCAAAATTTGGTAAATTTCGTTGAGGCTGGGTTGCTGTTGTGCAGGGGTAGGAATGACCATCGCTACAATGACGATGAGGATGGCGATCGGGAATGATTGAAAGAAAATTTGGATCGCTTTTCGCATGATGGTTTAACTGCAATAATTTTCCGCGTCAATCTGTCTCAAAATTGTAGTTGCAATTGCGGGTAAAATGGTAATTTGCCTCCTAAAAAATGGCCTACCTTCCCTCGTTCCCAGCCTCCCGTCTGGGAACGACAATACTGAGGCTCCACCTCCGCAAAAAGGCGATCGCAATCATTTGTATCCTTACCGCTCACATAATTAAGGTCGTTAAAAACGCTTGACCCGCTTCTTCCAGGTTGCTATTGAGGGAAAAAGTGAGGCTGCGAATGCGAATATTGCCGATCGCTTCATCGATGGAATGAGACAAGGGTTCGGGATCAACTAAAATAGCCTGTTGGCAATGTTTGGAAACTGCATAGGCGATCGCCTGCTGCATGTCATTGGTGTTGATTTTCCGTTTGTATTTGGTATCTAAAACATAGGTTGCCATTCCGGTCGGTTTGTGATATAATACGATATCGACATTAAAAGATATATTTTTGTCCCGGCCAATATCGATGCGTTCCTGTGCGGTGAGAGAATAGTCCGAGGGTAGATGTAGTTTTAACCATTCGGCGACAAATCGTTCGTAAAGTTTCGCCATATCGACCAGGAAAGGGAGGATCGAGGCATTGCCGGTATGGCAAAATCATACAATGTATTTTCAAGGTTAAGAAGATGGATCGAGGAAAGAAGCGGGCGATTGAAATCACGCCTTGGCGATCGCTAGCGTCAGCCAGCCCGCGACAGCGCTATAGTCCACCGACGCGGACTAATTTTTAACATTTATTCCTCCAGATATACTATTAAAGCCCCTTGGATATGCAGGGACATTTAAAAATAGTCGATCGCCCCCAAAGACTTAAGAACAATTCCAAGGAAGCTCATCGTTACAATTTAACGAGAACCTCCTCAATCTTCTGATGAAACTGAATTACCGCTCAATCAGTTCGATAAAGTTTTGGCGAGTTTGGGAGGGTTCTCGGTTTAAGTCGTACCCCAACTCCCTAGCAAGTTCGCTTCTGGATTGATTTTGTTGGAATTCGCTCACCGATAATCCATGACATATGTCCCAATAGAGCGCATCATAATCCGTTTGAAAACCGGGGGGTAGATTACCAGGGCTGAGGTGAGTTAAAAGGTACTCATCCCCATCAAAATCGACCACCATAGGGCGATAGGTGGAACATAAGACTCGCGTTGGCGCAGACTTAAATATCCATTCGCCTGTGGGTTCGCCCATTCCATAGCGGTAGACTAAAACTTCAGTTTCGTAGAGTTTTTCTCCCTGGGATTCTTGCTGAAGGTTTGTAAACGTGTAGTAACTTTCAATGCACTCTCCCATGCGACAATAGCGAGTTAGAGGGGTGAGATTTTCGTTGACGATCGCCGTTTCCAACGCCTCTCTCCTCATCATTTCGACTTCGGTTATCTCTACATCACCTTTAGGTGCGTTTGAGAATGGCAAACTCATCGATGGGGATAACTTCCTTGTGGGAGAAAATTGAGATGAATTTGCCGCTACATTAGAGGAATTGAAGTGGACTGAAATCGCGGAAATTGCTTGGGTTTGGGTAGATAGGGAAGGGTTAGT
This sequence comes from Phormidium sp. CCY1219, assembly GCF_055795085.1. Taxonomy (NCBI): domain Bacteria; kingdom Bacillati; phylum Cyanobacteriota; class Cyanophyceae; order Oscillatoriales; family Oscillatoriaceae; genus Phormidium; species Phormidium sp. CCY1219. The sequence goes on from NZ_JAYFEQ010000642.1 coordinate 26,303, forward strand.
GCAGCCAAGGGTCATTCCGAGAACCAATGTCAGGGAGAATCCCCACTGTCGGGTTAAAGGAAACCGCTTCAATGGGCGATCGCTTTGTCTGTTTCGGTGAAAAGGGAAATCCATGTTAAACCTCTTGAGTGTGCAGTCCTTGGATTATAGTCTCCTCTTCAACTGTGAAGGATTCCGGATGAAAGATTGTCAATGACGGTATGGAGTAAATTTGCCTGACATGCAGGGAAACCTCTGTGTAGGTTTGCTCCCAAGGTCAATCGAGATAATATGCATGGAAATTGACCTCATTCCCCACAGATTTGAATCAAAACGTTGCGTTTGCGCGGTCCATCCAACTCGATTAACATCACCGATTGCCAAGTGCCGAGGGCTAAATTTTCCTCGACAATGGGAATGTATTCGCTATTGTTAAGGGTGATTGCCATCAGGTGGGAGTGACCGTTAATCGGTTCGTCGGGAGGAACCACTCGCAGATGCAGGTCGTTATGCAGATATTTGCCATCTGGAGGAGCCAATTTTTCCAGATAGACTTTAATATCTTCGAGCAATCGTTCTTCATACTCGTTCACAAATAAAGCCGTGGTGGTATGTCTAGCAAACACCAAAACGTAACCATTTTTTATCGGGTTTGCGGCTAGTAAGTTTTTAATCTGGGGAGTCAGATTGTGAATGCTGATTCCCGCTTTTGTTTCAACGTCGATAAAGTGGTTGGTGATGTTCATCGGGCTAAATGCTGAACGGATAAAGTGCATGTTGAGGGAAGCACAAGGGAGTGCCTTGTGCTCGTCAGGGGTCTGTTTTTCCCTGCGTTATCTATCATACCCAATCGGGGGCAATGGGAAGCAAGGCGTAAAGGTTTCTTAATTTTTCTACATCGTTTTTAAACCAGTTTTCCACCCATTGAGAGTACCCTTGAATGACGATACCCTCAAACCGTCCGCGATGCAAGATTTGGGAGATAGAATGGGCGGCCATCATTCCGGACATGATGGCTTTTAGCACCCCATGAGAGGATGCGGGGTCGAGTACGGTGGCGGCGTCACCGACGATAAAATAACCCGGTCCGGCGGGGGGATAAACTCGCCGCCAGGTGACATCGGCGGCTGAAAATTTGCCCCAGGGTTGGAGGGAGTGAAATTCGGGGGGCAGCCAATCTTTTTCTATTTTTTCTGGGGTGAAACAGAGGCGAGTCCATTGGTAAAGATTGGGGCGGACTTTTGCGGTCCAGGTCCATCCTTTACGATCGCCAACGATCGCCGGATTTGATTCGCGACTGGGACAGTTTCCTTGGGCATAACCATAGTAGGCAATTAGGCGGGGAGAATACCGATTGATGGGTAACTTTAATTGTTTTGCCAGCCAATGTTTATGCCCGGTGGCATCGATCGCAAATCGCCCGTAAATCGCCCCTTGATTGGTTTCGATACCGATAACGCGATTCTGGCGAACGATGGGCTGCAATGCGCGACAGGGTTGGCGAATTTCTACCCCTAATTCTACACAGCGATCGCGCAACAAGCTATCGAAATCCGCCCGCCATGCCTGAAACCCGCGCCACTCCCCAGATTCATCCGCACCAAATGCCTCGAAACGGCGATCGCCCTCCCATTGTATCCAGTTGCCCGTATGACGGATAAAATCCGCAGATAACAGGCGATCGCCCACCCCTAACTGTTGCAGCAACGGTTCGATTCCCGGGTGCAACGTTTCCCCGGGACGATGGCGGGGAAAGCATTCCGCTTCTGCGATCGTCGGCTGCAACCCTTGTTGCGCCAAGACAATCGCCGCTGCCGCACCTGCCGGACCGCTGCCGATAACGATACAATCCGATTCTTGCATATACTTCACCTCGCGCTGCCGTGGAACTCCCAGAAAAAGATACATAAATTCAGCTTGCAGGAGCCGAATTTATGTATAGTTCGCCCCGGGAAGCGACCGAACGCCCCACGGGGTTGCTTCATTGCTAATTATACTCTTTCCACCTGCCAAGAGCCATCGCCGCGCTGGAGCAGCACCCGGAGTCCGTTGACAAACAGCGTGACCCGTTCTAGCACTTCCACGCGACGCTTGCGGAAATCATCGGCAGGGGTAGACACCGATCCATGTCGATAGACTTCAAAGCGATAAATTTGACCGGTTAAGCGAATCCCGGTGGTCGATTGAGCGGTTTGCAGCTCCTCCTCAGTGCGACTCGCCTCGCGAAACGAAAGCACGCTCCATTGAGCTTTGTCGGAAATAATGCGACCAAACGCCTCTCCTTGTTCTTCCAGAGACATTCCCGGACGAAAATACGCTTCATCTTTAATTCCCAACGCCCGATATACATAGGCCATCATCAGCACCCGCGACTCGTACTCGCGCACATCCACCTGACCGGTGAGCGCCACGGTAAACTCGCTGTTCAAAGCATTTTTCACGTAATCTACGTAATCGATCGCCGAATACTCGACAAACGAGGTGCCGTTTTCGCACACTAACTGCGGTCCGACCACCCCATCCCAGGGTAAATTCCCCACTTGGCCGATTTCCGCATCGGTGAGGGGGCTAACCGTGGGCCAAGAGGGAGCCGGTTCAAAGGTGCGCGCCGCATCGGGAGAAACCGCCGGCCAGAAGGTACTGAGTGCGGCACAGAGTTTGGAATCTTCTGGGAAGGGGCTACCGAGACCGTAGGCGGCGAGATAGTCTACGCCATCCGGGGTGCGATCGAAGCTCACATCCCAGCCCGGAGCGTAGATCCCGGCAGCCGCATCGGTCAAGTGAGACTGGCGACTGCTCCCGGAGCGGTCGAGCTGCATCTGTCGCACAAAGCCCTCCGTCGGCAAGGAGACGATCGCCGTTACGGTGACGTCATTGGCGCGAAAATCCACATTCTGCAAGGCCAAATTCGGCGGCATTCGCTCATCCGAGAGGGTTTCTGGCGGCACCCGCCAAATGCTCTCCTGCAGGGTTTCCGGCACCGACTGCTCCCACCAATCCATCAACTGGCGCTGATCGCAGGTAGGGAAATAATCCGGCGCACTCACTAGGGAATATGCCGGCACCCGCCGGGGCAACTCCACCGCCAATTCCGGACATAAGGCTTCGATCGCTCCATCTGCGGTAAAATCGAGATAGTGTAGCGCATTGTATCCGCCATTGGCAACCTGCTGCACCACATCCGGGCGCTCGTTCAAGTCTTGGCGATCGCCATTGGCTAAAATTTGATGGCGGGCGTGAACGTATTCCGGCGCGTGACGCGCCTCGTTATCCGCCGGAATCAACAAACTGGAAGAAAGGGTCATCCCATAATTTTCTGGCACTTTAAACGTGAGCGGGTTCCCTTGATATTCCGCCGGTTCCACCAGTCGCGGATGGGCGATCGGAACCAGCACGCCGGTGCCATACTCCGGATTTTCCGCCCATTGCGCAATCCCCTCGCTAAACACAAACGGCGAATTGCTGATATCCGGTTCTCCCCATCCGGTATCGAACCCATTGCGCTGCAGTTCTAGATGAATGCGGCGTAATTTTTCGTTGATGTGGTTCGCTTCCAGGGTAACGCTTAAATCGCGATCGCGGATGCATTCGGTTCCGTCAAATAGCTTGTGCAACGGAAACCAGAACAATCGGCGATCGTCCCCTTCCCGAAAACGCATCGGACGATATCCGAACTGATTTCCCCGGCGAATTACCGCAATATACGCACTATAGCGTGCCGGAATCACCCGAAAGGCTTTCTGGTTGTCATCCACAAAGGGTAAAAATCCGCGATTTTTGGCATTGTATAGCGGTTCCGCCGTGCCCACCCGGGCGACTCCCGTGCGCGAAAAGCACACATCCGCATGCTTGCGGTGCGGCGTTTCGGCGGCGGGGCGATACTCCGAAGCAAATACCGCGATCGCCAGCGGAGCGTATTTTGCCCGCACTCGCAACTCCACAATCGACGGCGCTTGCACCCCATACAGGTAATTTTCCACCGTATCCAGTTCCGCCAACGTGGGAAACTCGGTCAATTCATTGCCATCCGCCCCCATCACCACATTCGGCGAAGCGAAAGCGTGAAATAATAAACTGCGCGCCGGGGATCCCGGTTCGATCGCCCGTAACCCCTCAAAGGCAAAATCTTCAAATCCTTTTATCCGGCGGTTGATATTGCGAAGCGGTTTGCTCAGCTCTCGTTCCAAGTTCTCCGCCGCGATATCCAACCCATGCTGCAGCAGCAATTCTCGCCATCCATGCGGGGCGAGGCGATCGCAAATTTGTTTGACGTCATCAATTAAAGCCATAGCAGATTCCCGGTTCAATTTTGATTATTATAGAGCGAGATCGGTGCAATTGAATCATTTACCCATCGGACTTTTCCCCCTTCCCCCTCCCCTCACTCCTCGGAGAGTCTCCCACCCCCGACTCCAGGAATTAAACTCACTCCCTTTTCCCCTTTATAAAACTCCCCAAACCCCTTGA
>NZ_JAYFEQ010000643.1:0-11494 GCF_055795085.1 Phormidium sp. CCY1219
CTTCACCTCCTTATGATATTATACAGCACCAAGCCTTATCATGTCCAACGAATATAATTGCGGGGGACCGGGGGTCAATCGCTCGGCTTATATCCCCACGGATAAATCCGGGGGCTTTACGCCGATTCTCGGTAAAGGCGATCGCGCCACCCCCGATCGCGATCGCCGCTCGAGACGCCCCCCCACGCCCACTCCGGGCCTTGCGATCCGACAACCTGTCGCCCTCTCCCTATCCACTGCCCCATCGGTTCAAGTAAATTGCGATCGCAACAACTCAATGGCTTCGTTGAGATTGTCCGCATCAAACCAACTCACAAACCCGCCATAAATAATATTCCCATTGCTATCCGCCAAAAAAATATGGTCGATGCCAAACGGATTTTTCCAGGTTCTAACCACCGTTCCATCTCTAAGGGTAAAAATCGGTCGCGAGCTTTTCAAATCCTTTTCCGAAGCATAATTTATCCCGCGAACGTTATTTAAAATCTCGATCGCTTCTTGGGTCAGCGGTGAAATTGTCGTAGCAAAGTTGGCAAGGTTGTTGCCGATTTGAGTCACTTCCCACTTCAGCCGAGATTTAAGTTCGTCCGACAGGGGCAAGTTATCCAATTCTCTTAATAACTCCCCAGTGCGTTCGGTTCTCGCTCGCAATTGATACACTTCACTCAGCAAGCGATCGATGCTGTCATTGGCCAAATAATCGGCAATTAAGCCTGTAATGCCCAATACGCCAATGCCACCGAGTATTCCCGACGGACCGCCCAACAGAGCTAATCCAGCGGCGATCGCCGCACCCCCTGTCAAACCGGTTGCTCCCATTGCGATCGCCAGGAGCACTCCGGGCAGTCCCAACGCCGCTACCTTTCTTACCACTTCATCCATCGAGTCAAAACCTCATCAATTCCATTGCTTTAATTTTAATTTTAGAACCAACTCAATCACCGCGTAGGGTGGGCCACTCGTTGCCCACCCTATAACGCTCTCGATTGACCAAGAACCGATCGGCGGGGGAAAGTCGGCGTCGGATCCACGCCTTGGGTGCCCGGGTAGGGATGGGGGCGATCGCCCCGGTGGGGGAATCCGCGAACCCCGGACACTTCTGTGATAAGATACGGAGTTTGCAAGATTAACGACAAGCGATCGAAGGAGACGCCGATTATGGCCCGGATGTACTATGACGAAGATGCTAATTTAGACCTGCTCAACGGCAAAACTGTGGCGATTATCGGCTACGGTTCCCAAGGTCATGCCCACGCTCTCAATCTGAAAGAAAGTGGCATAAACGTCATTGTCGGGCTGTATCCCGGCAGTAAATCCGCCGCTAAAGCAAAAGATGCGGGTTTGACCGTGCATAGCGTCGCCGATGCGGCAAAAGCGGCGGATTGGATTATGATTCTCTTGCCGGATGAAGTCCAAAAAACCGTCTATAAAAACGAAATCGAACCCCATTTAACCGACGGCAAAGTGTTGTCTTTTGCCCACGGTTTTAACATTCATTTCGGCCAAGTGGTACCCCCAGAAACCGTGGATGTGGTAATGATTGCGCCGAAAGGACCGGGACATTTGGTGCGCCGGACTTACGAACAAGGAGAAGGGGTGCCCTGTTTGTTTGCGGTGTATCAAGATGCCACCGGTCAAGCGCGCGATCGGGCAATGGCATACGCGAAAGGCATCGGCGGGACGCGCGCGGGAATCCTGGAAACCTCTTTCCGCGAAGAAACCGAAACCGATTTGTTTGGCGAACAGGTGGTTCTCTGTGGTGGTTTAAGTGCTTTAATTAAAGCCGGATTTGAAACCCTCGTAGAGGCCGGCTATCAACCGGAATTGGCTTATTTTGAATGCCTCCATGAAGTCAAACTCATCGTCGATTTAGTCGTGGAAGGCGGTTTGGCCAACATGCGCGATAGCATCTCCAATACTGCCGAATATGGAGACTATACTCGCGGTCCGCGCATCGTCACCGACCAAACCCGTACCGAAATGCGGAAAATTCTCTCGGAAATTCAATCCGGTCAATTTGCTCGCGATTTTGTCCTGGAAAATCAAGCCGGCAAACCCGGATTTACTGCAATGCGCCGTCAAGAAGCGGAACATCCCATCGAGGAAGTGGGCAAAGATTTGCGCGCCATGTTTAGCTGGTTGAAGAAGAAATAGATAACGCGCTTTTTTGTCTTCAATTCCACTAAAAATAGCCGAACATCTGCGGGATTTTTTCACTCACAGATGTTCGGTAGGGCGCAACAGTACGAACCCGCAATTATTCTGCGTCTTGCTCCTCTTGTTCGAGTTGCTCGTTGGTGCGCTCGAACATATCGGGCTTCTCTTTCGTGTTCGAGACCCAACCGGGTACCAGTCCTTGGGCAAAGTTCGTCAGCCCCGTGCGGGTGTTATAACTGGCGGTTTGCATGTTTTCTGGGAGAAACTCAATTTGGTCTCCGAAGCCAATATAAAGGGATCCGAGGATAACTGTGGCAGCGATTAAGGTGGTTTTAAGCATTTGTGTATCTAACCAAACGGCTAAGGGACGAGAATTTTCTATAGGCTAATCCTTTATCTCGATTGTAGCGAATTTTTGCAATTTGAGCCACTGCGAAAAAAACGCGCGGGTTCCGGCGAGGGGCGGCGAAAGCGTCTCCCACCCCAGTGGCGCTACCAAGTTTGGATCGGGTGGGCAATGTCTACCGGATTGCTGCTGTGTAGAGCAACTGTCGATCGCCCTATTTCGCGATCGCCGTTTGATTTATTGCGGATGTTCTTCCTGCAAAATTTGCCCGATCGCCAAGCGATTTTCCGGCGTTTCACTTTGCTTGAGATATTCGATGGCAATTTGTCCGGCGGCGGGTTCTTCCCGGGCCATTGCTATCAGGAAATATACGGTTTGATGGAGTTGAATTTTGTCCTGGCGGCGCGCGATCGCCATCGGGGTGACGATTGCGGCGGCGAGAAATCCACCGATCGCCGGTACCAGCGGAATCCACCATCCTTGCAAAAACGCCAGATAGGCGATCGCAAACAATCCACTCCCGGCGATCGCGCTTCCCAGAGCAATCCATTTTGGCGCTTTCAATTGCCAAGCCATCGCCGCCCCGACGCCAGACCACAGAAAAATCCACAGCCATTCTATCAGTTCTGACCAGCCGCGCAACAGGGGTCTGCCTTCAATCGCCGCACTCAACAATTGGCTGACAATATTGGCGTGAATCGTTACCCCAGCCATGCGATCGGGAGTGCCGATCGCCCCACTGCTATAGGGAGTTTGGAATAAGTCATTAATGCTTTCTGCAGTTGCGCCGATTAACACCACGCGATCGCGCAAGGCGGCGGGGGGAATTCGCTTTTCCAATACATCCATCAAGGAAAAAGTGTTAAATTGCCCTGCACTCCCGCGAAAATTGAGTAATAATTGATAGCCTCCCGCCTCAGCACGCAGGTAGCCCCCATCATTCGCCACAAACGGAATTAATAGGGCGTTTCCAAGTTGCATTTTACTGTTGCCTCGGGCTTGGGGTTCAATGCCTTCTGCCGCTAAATATTTGAGCGCCAATTTCAGGGCAAAACTGAGTTTTAGTTCCGATTTGTTACGGCGCACTGATAGCAAAGCGCGGCGCACTTTTCCATCCCCATCTAATACTTGATCGGCAAATCCAACTTGACCTAAATCGGCTAAGATTGGCGGCGGCGCAACCCGACTGCCCACGACTTTTTCAATGCCGATTAAATTGGGTGTGGTTTCAAACAGTTCGACCAACTCTTGATATCCGGGTTCTACGGGTAAGTCGCGATAGATATCCAATCCGATCGCTCTGGGTTGTTGTGCTTTGATTTCGCCAATAACCTGGGTTAAACTGCCATCGGTGAGGGGATACTGACCGAGTTGCTGCAAATCGGTTTCGTCGATAGTAATGATGGCAATGCGATCGTCAACTGATTCTCGGGGGCGGTGTTGGAAAAACCAATCCAAACTGGCCCATTCCATGCTTTGCAATAATCCACTCCAGCGCAGGAGAAACATGCCCGTGGTAACGATAACAGCAATGGCAAAAATCCACGATTTGCCGAGGCGGAGGTCTTTGGCGCGGTCTTTGGCTTTTTGGCGAGCTTGGGCTAAAATGGGATAAGCGCGATCGGCGGCTTGTAGGGCAAATTGTGCTTTTTCTCGTTCCAGTTTTTCGAGCGCTAAATCGCTTTCTATTTCTCGTTTGGCGAGTTCCTGACTGGCACTGAGAAACCGATAATCCAAATCGCTTAGTTGTTTGTTTTCCGACCAAGCCAGGGCTTGTTGTAAGGCCAAGTCGCGCAGCAAATAGGATTCATCTTGCTGTTGCGAAGCCACCCAACGGTTAAATTGTGAGGCGTAGGGGCGCAGATTTTCCAGGTGTTGGGCGACCCATCGTTGGTTAAAGATAGCTTGATAAATGGGATTTTTGACTTGTAAGGTTGCGCCTGTGCTGACGACTAAACCGGAGAGGAGCAATTCGATTTGTTCGCGACTGTCATCGGTGGGTACTTGGTTTTTGCAGAGTATTTGTTGATAGATTCCCAGCAGTCTGCTGGCGAGGCGATCGCTGTTTAAAATCCGATTGCTGATGGTTCGCAGATGTTCCGGTTCGTCTTGGGATTCCCATCCCTGAATAATGCGCGATCGCACGATAGTTTCTACCGAGTCTTCTGGCGGGGATTGTGCCACTAACTGGCAGATTTTTTGGGTTAAAAAAGGTTGTCCGCCGGTCCAGGTTAAAATATCCTGTAAAACCCGGTTCGGCTGCGGGCGGCGATCGGCTAATCCTTTGGCCAAAGGTTGCGCTTCGGCTAAGGTAAATCCCTGGAGGGGGATTGCTTTGCCAATATTAAACGGCGTGCGCTTTTTATCGCGAATTAAATCCGAGGGGGTAGCGACGCCAAAAATCGCAAAGGTAATCCGCCGATACTCCGCATCGATGGCGCGCTGATTGTAACAATATCGAATTAGGGCAAAGAAATCATCCGCAGAAAAGGGTAAACTTAAAATGCTATCGATTTCATCGATAAAAATCACCAAGGGTTGGGTGGGAAACTCCACCAGCAGCACCTCGCGGATAAACTGGTTCAGTCGTTGCACGATGGGCAAATCTTGGCGATCGCGCCACCAAGGCTTCACCTTCACTTTCCCCAACAGTTTAAACCCCAACCAAAGCTGAGACACCACCCCTTTGTACCATTGTTCTTGGGTGACAGTTTCGCTACCCATTCCCGTTAAGTCGATGGCGCTACAGAGAACCCCTTCTTTTTCTAGGCGATTTTTGGTTCGCACCAGCAAAGAAGATTTTCCCATTTGTCGCGAATTGAGCACATAACAAAATTCGCCCTGCTTTAAGGCTTCATAAAGTTGCGCGTCGGCTTCTCTTTCCACATAACTCGGCGCATCTGCAATCAGACTACCGCCGACTTGATAAATCATAAAACATCACCGGAACGGAATGCTTGGCAGGGGTAATTTTTGCTACTTTATGTTACAATGCTTTGCCTTACCTTTGGGGACAATTCTTCACCGGGCGAAAGGAACCCGCGCCCCGGATCCGGGTCGGACTCGGGTTCGCGTTCGAGACGCTATCTTAGATTACCATAAAAGGATAAAGCGATGAGCGATGTTAACGAATACTTAAGATTTGTGGAAACCGTGGTTTATGACAACACCGGAGAGCATTTCAGCGATTTGCAGCGGACGATTTTGAGCGAATCTTTGCAAGGGACGAAAAAAACCTATGATGAAATTGCGGCGGAATACGGCTACTCGAGCAATTATATCAAACAAGGGGTCGGACCGAAGTTGTGGAAACTTCTCTCCCAAGCGTTTGGGGAAAAAGTGACGAAAAGTAACGTTCGCGCCACGATAGAACGGCGGATTTTGGCGGAAAATGTGGCGAAAATTCCGCCGACAACCAGCTTGAGGGAAAATAAGGGGATGGAAAAGGCAAAAATGCCCGTTTCGTCACTGGAGGCGACCCCGGGAAAATGCAGGCTACCGACAACGGCGATCGCCTTAGAACTCCCGCAAGATAGCGTTCCTTTAGATTCTCAATTTTATATCGAACGAGTACCTCACGAACAGCGATGCTATCAAGAAATCGTCCGCCCCGGCGCATTTATTCGCATCAAAGCGCCCAGACAAATGGGGAAAAGTTCTTTAATGAATCGCATTTTAGCGCGCGCCCGGGAATGCGGCTGTCAAAGTGGATTGCTGCACTTTCAGCAAGTGGAAGAAAGCTTATTGAGTGACTTAAATCGATTATTGCGGTGGTTCTGCGCCAATTTAGCGCAACAATTGGGTTTTCCGCCTCATCTGGATGACTATTGGGATGAAGACTTGGGCACCAAAATGAGCTGTACTCTCTACATCGAAGGCTATATCCTGGAGCAACTGGAGGGGTGCTTGGTTTTGGCGTTAGAGGAGGTAAATGAAATTATCGATCGCCCTCAAATTGCCGAAGAATTTTTTACCTTACTGCGCTTTTGGCACGAACGCACCAAAACTAACTCTACTTGGCAAAAGTTGCGCTTAATCATGGTTCATTCTACGGAAATATATATTCCTTTGGATATCAATCAATCGCCTTTAAATGTGGGGTTGCCTATCGAATTGCAGCCATTTACTTCAGAGCAAGTGGCGGAATTGGTTCGACGCCATCAGCTCAACCCGAATGCGGAGCAATTGCGTCAGTTAAGGGAACTGATTGGGGGTCATCCCTATTTGGTTCGACTGGCATTATATCATTTGGCAAACCAAGATATTTCCTGGGAATCTTTGATGGAAAATGCGGCAACCGATGCGGGAATTTATGGCGACCACTTGCACCGACATTTGCGAAGTTTGCAACAGCATCCCGCTTTGGCTTCGGCATTTCAAAAGTCCATCTCGTCCACCGAATCGGTGCAAATGGGACAGGTTGAAGGGTTTAAATTGCACAGCATGGGATTGGTGAATTTAAAGGGCGATCGCGTGACGGTGAGTTGCGAGTTGTATCGGCAATATTTTCGCGATCGCCTCGAATCCGTCACTTCCTAAAACGCCAGCAGATTTGCCACAAAAATAGGCGGTGCGCAGAGTTGCGATCGCTCCCCAACCCAGTTGATTGACTCTGATTTTTACCTCGCGTTTGCTAGTAATCCCTCGAGGCAGGATTATGAAAACCAAAGCATTTAAGCGCAGTGTTGTGGGGCGGTTTTTTTCTTCAGCATCCAAGCACCAATTCCCACTAAACCCAGCCAAGGAGTCGGTTCTGGAATTGATGTGGGTTCGGTTTCAGACATCGATTCCGGTTCGGTGGAGAGCACCAAATTCACGTCCCCATTCACCAAGGCGGTTTCTGACTCGAATATGGTGGTAAACAAATCGAATTCTCCCGATGCTTCGGTTGTGCAATATCCAGTGGAACAATATTCGACAATATCGGTATCGTACCCCGTAATCACAATCGACTCAATGGCGCTATCATAAGCAAAGTCAAAGTCGGTGGAAGCATTGGCGGTTTCTGACCACAACGACCCTGTGCCGCTAAAATTCAAATCGAGCATATCCTCGATACCCGTAATTCCTAAATCCGACCAATCGAAACCCGTTAAATCGCTGAAGAAATCATACTCGATATTAATATCTCCATCCAGATATTGATTCGGGTCATCTGATACGTCGAAAGTGCCCGCAAAGCTGTCTGAAAAGTTGAGCGCCTGTTCCACAGTGCTGGCATTTTCTCCGAGTAACTGGTTAGCAAAAAAACTCAGTTCAGCGCTGATATCAATGGTTCCATCGTAATCGAAGGAGAGGGTGCTGGCGGTAGCTGGGGCAATACCCACGGTGGCGATCGCAACTACTACAGCAGCACTTGCGGTAGCAAAAGAGAAAGAGGTCATGGTAAACTCCTAATTTCAAGGGCCGGGGGAAACATCATGTCCCGAAAGGGGCAACCTGTTTTTCCCGGTTCTGTATCTAGTATGGCTAGGGTTTCTCTCCAGTGTAAATATAGAAAAGTTGATAAAAGTTGATAGCTTTGCCGCTAAATCGCGATTTTTTTCCCCGTCACGGCAAAGGTTGATAAAAGTTGATAATTTTTTCCCAAAGGGTTGACATTTGGAGTAATTTGTGGTAAAAGTAGAAGGATACGCACGCTGAAAGGGTGGAGTCAACAAACTCAATCCACCTACAGGCGCTATTTTCGAGCGGTTTTATATTTTGGATAAATTAGAAACCGAAAAATCAATTCGATTTGGATGCAGTTTTATCGCATCAAAGGCTGGGTGCGATCGCCCTCTCATCCTCGGGGTAACTGTACCATTCTCCTCCGGACACTGACCCTCGATCCGAGGGAGAGAGGGCACCAATATTTTATACAAATAGGTTGAAAAACATAGCAGTGCCGCGCCCCTATGTTTTAGATCGTGCTTTATGCTATGTACTCGTGACAAAAATAACAATCGCAAATCTCCCGTAAGGACAGGGTATGCCGTACACATGCAGACCGTGGATCTCGAACGCCGATTAAGTATATAAAACACCAAATCGTTGAGTATAGAAATCAAAGGGTTCGCGGGGGTGGCGATCGCTTGGCCATCAGGTTTAGCCGACAAAGAAAATAATGAGCCGAGTGCCACAAACTGAATGGGCGATCGTAGTCATTCCGGGAGAAACTATGGCAAAATGAAAGCGAAGCAGTCAGTCAATGCAGGAACGCTACGATGGAGCTAAAGACATTTTTCGTTTATGCCAAAAATCGCGATAAATGCGACTCAGTGAAGGCGCTTGTGGAGAAGCAGGGGTTTGAATATTCCTGCGAAAATCCTGACTTTGCGATTACCGTGGGTGGAGATGGAACCTATCTAGAAGCAGAACGACAACTGCCTGGAATTCCGAAGTTACTGGTGAGAGACAGTCTGATTTGCTACAAGTGCCATAACGAATCCCTGGATGAGATGCTGGAAATGCTGAAATCCGGTCGGGGGAGAATCAAAGAAATTATCAAACTGGAAGCGATTTATTCCGGGGGAAGTTTCTTGGCGGTTAATGACATTGTGCTAAGGAATGAAAACCCCACTCGTGCGATTCGATTTAAAACGATGGTGGATGGAAAAGAAGTAGAAACCGCCATCGGAGATGGTGTAGTCGTGGCTACTCCCTTCGGGTCTACGGGATATTATAGAGCGGTAACGAGGAGCTGTTTTTCAGCGGGAATCGGTGTGGCGTTTAATAATTCTACGGACGAAAAAGAGCCGTTGATACTCAAAGAGAATTCCGAATTAGGGATTGAAATCACCCGGGGGAAAGGTCAGCTAGCGGCGGATAATTATCCCTCGGTAGTGGCGATCGCGCCAGAACATTGCATCATCATCAAGAAAGCATCGCAAGTGGCGCGATTAGTGTCTCATAACCACGAAACGTGAGGGAAAAAATCGAGTCGCTAAACCCTGGTATCGCTAATCTGCTGCTCTTTCCACGCCGCGCATCTGTGGAGATTGGCTTTGCATTTGTCCTCATTTCTTGATAAAATAAGACTTCTGTTTTGCCGGGGAATGCCGAACCAGCCAAGTGAAACCAGCGACTTTAGAAGAAAATTCCGGTTCCGGGATGGGCGCGATGTCAAACAGCATCCAAACGTTACCCGCCGAGGTGGTGTATTCGATCGCCGCCGGAGAGACCATCGACTCTCTAGCAGCGGTTTTGCGAGAATTGCTGGAAAATGCCCTAGATGCCGGGGCGACGCGGATTGCCATTTCCTTGTGGCCCGAATTGTGGCGAGTGCGGGTAGCGGACAATGGTTGCGGCATGGATTTGCAGAACTTGAAACTTGCCGCCACCGCCCACAGTACCAGCAAAATCCACCAGGTGGAGGACTTGTGGAAAATTACCAGTTTGGGATTTCGCGGGGAAGCATTGCATAGTTTGGCGCATTTGTCAAGCCTGGAAATTTTCAGCCGCACTGCTGGAGGAGAAGGGTGGCGGGTGCTGTATAATGCCCAGGGAGAGGCGGTGGAGATAGAACCCACGGCGATCGCACCCGGAACCATCGTCACCGTGTCGGATTTGTTCGAGCGCTGGAAACCGCGACGGCAGAGCTTGCCTTCGCGATCGCAACAGTTAAAAACCGTGCAACAAACCATTCAGCACATCGCCTTGTGCCATCCCCTGGTTCACTGGCAGGTAGAACACAACGATCGCTCCTGGTTTCGGATTAATCCCGGACAAACCGCACAAAACATTTTACCACAGATTCTCCGCACGATCGCGCGCGAGGATTTGGCACAGTTAAAATTAGAGGTAGAGGGCGAGCAGCAGATCCAGGTGGTGTTGGGGTTGCCCGATCGCTGTCATCGCCGTCGGTCAGATTGGGTCAAGGTAGCGGTTAACGGGCGCTTGGTGCGATCGCCGGAATTGGAGCAAACCATCGTTGCCGGATTTGCGCGCACCTTACCGCGCGATCGCTATCCGATTTGCTTCCTTCACCTGCGACTGACAGCAGACCAAATCGACTGGAACCGCCACCCCGCCAAAGCAGAGATTTATCTGAAAAACATGGGGGAATGGCAAAACCGAGTGAGTGAGGCGATCGGGCAAGCCTTGCGCCTCAACCCGGAAGCTACACCCGATATCGCACAAGAGCGTGTCAACAAGTTACTGAAAGCTGCAGAACCCACGGGAAGCTATCACGTTTCTCCCACCCCCGGAAGCGAACCCGAGCGAACCCGGGAAAGCGAAGCGCATCCCCTCATCCCCCTGCGCGCGGTCGCACAAGTGAACCAAACCTATATTGTGGCGGAACATCCCGGGGGCTTGTGGTTGGTCGAGCAGCATATCGCCCACGAGCGAATTTTATACGAGGACCTGTGCGATCGCTGGGAAATCGTCCCCCTCAAATCCCCCGTGGCGATCGGTAATCTCAAACCCACGCAAATCGAGTGCCTGGAAGAAATCGGCCTGGAAGTCAGCCCCTTTGGCACCGAGTTGTGGGCGATTCGCAGCGCCCCCAAACCGCTGGTAGAACGCGACGATTGTGCTGACGCTTTGGTAGAAATTAGTTTGGGCGGCGACTTGCAAACCGCACAGGTTGCGATCGCTTGTCGCACCGCCATCCGCAACGGCACCCCCCTCAGCGTCCCGCAGATGCAGGATATTTTAGACCGCTGGCAACGCACCCGCACCCCTCGCACTTGTCCTCACGGACGTCCCATCTATTTGGCGTTAGAAGAACCGGCGTTAGCCCGGTTTTTCCGCCGCAGTTGGGTGATTGGTAAAAGTCATGGAATTTAGAAAGACCGGGCGAATAGAAGTTGCGGCTTAGCTTCCCGAAAGCGGACTTTTTAACCAGCATACTTTTGCCAGCCAGATGCTGTATAAAGACCGATATGCAGCCGGCGATCGTACACCAGTGAGTTTAGATGCGACCTTGGAAGGATTCATAAAATGACTAGAACCGCCCACGACCAATTTGCCAAGCAGTATTTAGAGGAATTGCTTTCGCCCCTAGGA
>NZ_JAYFEQ010000644.1:0-16648 GCF_055795085.1 Phormidium sp. CCY1219
TGGTCTTCTGGTCAGGTGAGCTTGGGAAAATAAAGTCTTACCAAGCCCCTCCCTTTAGGGATGGGGTTCCTGACTATAGCTCTTTTATTGCTTTTTCGCTCTGACTGCCATTTATCTTACAACTGGTTCTTCCGATTTCGGTTGAATTTTTGATTTTCTTAAGATTTACCGTCTTCGTTTTCGTGGGGATCGCTTCTCCTTTGGGGTCCCACTTTATCTGGCAAAATCCTCGCCAGCTCGCCGGAATGTCTTCTGCGACTTCTCTAGCAGGATTTGGCAATCTGCAACTACAACGATTTATCTGCACCAGCACTCACTTGTTGGCGTTTTATTGTTGGCCGTCATTCCGAACCGTAGGGGAGGGCCTCCGAGACCGAGGGCGATTAATGCATTGAAATGCCTTATATAAGGAGAACGGAGGGAGAGGAATGGAGAATCGGTGCCGGGGCAACTGGGGTCCTTAACCCGGAATCGGTTACACTTCCTCTCCTTTTGTGTGATTTCCATGACAATTCTCGGGGCCGTTGCTTGCCTGTCGCCACGTTTCCAGTTCGGTTAACCACTCCGTTCGCCTCTGGGGGTCAATTAACGCATTGTCTAATGCATTATTCGCACTCCAGCGGGCCAAGTCATCTACCGACACGCCGCGATCGCCCATTAAGCGGGTCATGCAGAGACGAACCCCAGCGGCGTCGAGATCCACTTCGGAGGTGTGCTTGAGAACTGGGGACATTTCGCAATCGTTCGCTAGAACTCGGACCGATTTCTACCACAACCTGGTGACGCACTAAGAGATTCACCACTTGCAGATCGTGAATGGCACAGGTGCCGTGACCGATGTGGGAGACGCCGAGTGCTTCCACAGCGGCACGGATCCTCTCCGGTCCGTCCATTTCGTCGGCAGATCGCTTTAATTTTCTTGCCGGCGTCTCGGGGGAGGGTGAAGGCGTCGCGGAAGCGATCGCCATCCGTGTGGCGAGTTTGTGCCCCCGAATGGTCCACTTCCGCAATCATCGGGGAATTCACCACTCGCGCCACAGCGCGCACAGCGAACTGAGATCCATACTCCCGGGAGATGCCGGCGATAAGGCGGATCGTCGTCGCGCGATCGCCCCCTCGGGCTATCCCAGCTTCGAGTAATTCCAAAACCTTTTCTAAATTTAGATTGAGTTTTTCAATGGTGATGACATTGACCATCAGTTCCCCATAGCGGATCCGCTGGTCCATCAGGGAATCCACCACCGCTTCCATAAGTTCCCCATATCCGCGTTCCGTCTGGATCCAGGGATAGATGTAGTCGCGAAAGCATCCGACAAACTAGGCAAAATTGGCAAATCGCAACTCGGGGGCGTAGAACTCCCGAATCCTCGGTAAAGTTATCCCGTGATGGCGCTGCAGTGCCTCTCGAATGCAGGGTCAGGGTGCCGCACCTTCTAGGTGAAGGTGGAATTCGGCTTTCGGCATTTGCGAGAGGTCTGGCAGGGTGCTGGCGTGGGGTGGGGGAAAGGCATGGATTTCGGGAGGGGAAAAGAGGGTCTCGAGGATTCGGGCGGTAGGCGCTTCTATTTTATAGGAAGCAAACTGCCGGGAAAAACAAGCCCCACCCGAGGGGCGATCGCCACCCCAACTCCCTCCTCTTCCGCGTTCCTTTCCTAATTTTTTGCCTCATCTGTGGCCTTTCTCCAACAGTTCAAACCGTCCATTTTATCAAAAAACAAAAGGCATTCTTCCGGTTTTTTTGAAGTTATGTAAAGAATGTTATGAAAGCTTGTTATTTGGCAGGAAAATCAGCAAGATTTTAGGCAAAAATTCGGTAAAAATTCACCACCCCTCTGACCCGGAAATCAAAGCACAGAGGCTTTTTGAGGGGGTTCCCTTACCGAGGATAACATACCAGGGGAGTGTCTGCCCTCCTCTTTCGAGATAGATTCGTAATATTTTGTAATTTATTTTTTGGGAAAAGTCAGATAAGATAAACTTGAAAGCGAAAAAAGTGTCGAATTATACCCAACCAAACCAAACCGTTTCGCTTTCTACTAGCTGCTCGCCCCGTACCCAACCCAGTCCAACTCAAATTTTCCCCGGTGTAGCGGCACTCGCCAAAACCAGGCACCCACCAGCAAGCAAGAGGAAAACATCCAAAACCCGAGGTCGCTTTGACGGCCACTTCAGCCAAAACCCAATACAGAGTCCAATCCACTAGGTGGCTCTGGAGAGATTACCAGCCAAAACATTGCTAGAGATAGCGAAGCGAAGGAGAAGCTGGCGATCGCGATCGCCAGCTTCCCGAGAGAATCGAGAACTCGCCAAAGTTGGCACTCCCACTAAAAAAGAAAAGAACTCGTAATCCTATCTAACCGTAAGGAGCATGTGATGAGTACGAATAGTTATAACCGAGTAGAATCGCAACCGACGGAAAATGCAAATCCCGTGTATCGTAACGTATATCAGGATGTATCAGTGAGTAAACTAATCAAAAACACCCTCGCCAACAATGAAGCTTTGGCCACGATGAAAGAGAACGTCAGCAACGATCGCGCCCCCACCACCCGCACATTTGGGTTAGAACACTGGGGCATGAAAAATATCGGCAACGTCTACCGCAACTTATCCGTACCGAAACTGGTAGAACACGCCCTGGCACGAGCCGAAGGAGTGCTAGCCGACAATGGGGCACTGTGTATCAAAACGGGGAAATATACCGGACGCTCCCCTAACGACAAATTTATCGTCGATGAGCCAGCCAGTCACAACGAAGTCCACTGGAGCAAAACCAACGTTCCGATTTCCGAAGAAAAATTCGATCGCCTATACCGACAAGTCCTCTCCTACGTCCAAGGACGCGACCTCTACATCTTTGATGGCTATGTCGGAGCCGATCCCAAATACAGAGTCGGCGTTCGCATCATTAACGAATTCGCCTGCCAAAACCTCTTCTCCCATCAACTCTTCATCCGACCCAACCCAGAAGAACTCGCCACCCATCAAGCCGATTTCACCGTGATTGCCGTTCCCGGTTTAGAAGGAGACCCCGAAATTAACGGCATCAACTCCGAAGCCTTTATCGTCGTCCATTTTGCCAAAAAACTCGTCATCATCGGCGGTTCTCGCTACGCCGGCGAAATCAAAAAATCCGTCTTCTCCTTGATGAACTACTTTATGACCAAGCGCAACGTGCTGCCCATGCACTGTTCCGCCAACATGGACGACCAAGGCAACACCGCCTTGTTCTTCGGTCTGTCCGGTACCGGGAAAACCACCCTTTCTGCCGATCCCACTCGCCGCTTGATCGGAGATGACGAACACGGATGGTCAGACGATGGCATCTTCAACTTTGAAGGCGGATGCTACGCCAAAACCATTCGCCTCTCCAAAGAAAACGAACCGCAAATCTGGGATGCCATTAAATTTGGTGCCTTGATGGAAAACATCGTCCTCTCTGGCGACGAACGTCATCCCGACTACGACGATGGCAGCTTAACCCAAAATACCCGGGTGGGCTATCCGATCCACTATATTCCCAATGTAGTCCTCCCCAGCGTCGGCGGTCATCCCAATGCCGTGATTTTCCTCTCCGCCGATGCCTTTGGCGTCTTGCCCCCGATCGCCAAACTCACCAACCGGCAGGCCATGTACTACTTCATGTCCGGATACACCAGCAAACTGGCCGGTACCGAACGCGGCATCACCGAACCGGAAGCCACCTTCTCCTCTTGCTTCGGCAAACCCTTCCTTCCCCTCTCCGCCACCGTCTATGCCGAAATGCTCGGAGAACGCCTCCTCAAGCATAATTCCACCGCCTCAGTTTACCTGATCAATACCGGCTGGACCGGAGGTCCCTACGGCGTCGGCAAGCGCATTTCCATCAAAAACACTCGCGCCATGCTCAGCGCCGCCCTCAACGGCGATCTCAACCACGTCACCTTCCATCCCCATCCGGTCTTCAAGATTTTGATGCCTGAATCCGTTCCCGGCGTCTCCAGCGAGATCCTCGATCCTCGCAATACCTGGAGCGACAAATCAGCCTACGATCGCCAAGCAAAAGAACTCGCCCGCCTCTTCGTCGAAAACTTCAAACGCTATACCAATGCCCGCCCGGAAATTATCGACGCCGGCCCGCATCTTGACTAGCGTCTAGCGCTTCTGAACCCCTGTAAAGGGTTCAATGTGACGGCTCAACTGTGAAGCCTCAAGTGTGAAGGGTAAAGTGTGAAGGGTGAAATACATCCCCCCGAGAATTGACCCTCAATCCCAGACAACTTCTCAATTCTTAGAAATATCGCTCAATTCTCAATTCTGCGTGATTCATCCTTCCCCCTTCCTCCGTTATGAGCAATAACCAATAACCAATGACCAATAACCAATGACCAATGACCCCCCCCTTTCTCGAATGTCTAAAACTTTTATAAAGACCGTTTTTAGAGACTAAAATACTTGTAAGCTTTATCAGATAAGACTTTGAGCGATTTTGGCGGTGCGATCGCCTCCCCGCCAAGATTGTAAATTGAGTCATATTTGCGAACAGGAGATTAACCTATGGCAGCCATTAAAGTAGGCATCAATGGATTTGGTCGCATCGGACGCTTAGTCTTCCGGGCCGGACTGAACAACCCCAACATCGAATTTGTCGGCATTAACGACCTCGTTCCCCCCGAGAACCTCGCCTATTTACTCAAATACGACTCCACCCAGGGCAAATACTCTGGTGAAGTCAGCGCCACAGAAAACGCGATCGTGGTCGATGGCAAAACCATTCCCTGTACCGCCATCAAAGACCCCTCCGAACTGCCTTGGAGCAAGTACGGTGCAGATTACGTGGTGGAATCCACCGGATTGTTTACCACCTTTGACAAAGCCTCCCTCCACCTGAAAGGGGGAGCCAAGCGGGTCATCATCTCCGCCCCCACCAAAGACCCGGAAAAAGTCCCCACCTTCCTCGTGGGCGTCAACCACGACACCTTCGATCCCAAATCCCATTTTGTGGTGTCCAACGCCAGTTGCACCACCAACTGTCTCGCCCCGGTGGCAAAAGTCATTAACGACAACTTCGGTTTCAGTGAAGGTTTGATGACCACCGTTCACGCCATGACCGCCACCCAACCCACCGTGGACGGTCCGAGCAAAAAAGACCTGCGCGGCGGACGCGGCGCACCGCAAAACATCATCCCCGCCTCCACCGGTGCGGCAAAAGCGGTGACCTTGGTCTTGCCCGAATTGAAAGGCAAACTCACCGGCATGGCATTCCGGGTTCCCACCCCAGATGTGTCCGTGGTAGACCTCACCTTCCGCACCGATAAAGCCGCCAGCTACAAAGAAATCTGCGCCGCGATGAAAAAAGCCTCCGAAGGCGAACTCAAAGGCGTCCTCGGTTATACCGAAGAACCGGTGGTTTCCAGCGACTTCGTAGGCGACGCCCATTCCAGCATCTTCGATGCCGGTGCGGGCATGGAACTCAATTCCAATTTCTTTAAAGTGGTGTCCTGGTACGACAACGAATGGGGCTACTCTTGCCGCATCCTCGACCTGATGGTCTCGATGGGGCAAAAAGACGGCATCTTGTAAGCGCGTCTGACCCCCCCCGGATAATCACAAAAGAGCGATCGCGCGATCGCTCTTTTTTTGCGCTTCGGTTTGCTCAATACCCCACTCATCTCATGGCCGGTGGAATGCCAATCAACAGCGGGCAACAATCATTTCTCCATGCACTCCCCGGTTGCATCGACCGCCGCCAACTGATAAAATACTTCCAACTTTTAAATCCCTCAGATTCCCGTTCATCTCCCCCCTTGTGTGATGCCGGATTGTAACTATGCCAGAGACGAACCCCACTTCCCCCGAATCCCTCACCCTCGAACCCGGTACCCTCTGGGTCAAGGTAACGGAACGCACCCAACAGGCCCTAGAATGCGGCGCATTGCAGTCGATTCCCACGGATTCCCAGTTTGTAGAAGACCGGGGCATTCGCTTTTTGGTTCGCAGTTTATCCAACCTGGCCCGCAAGGACAAAGCCAAGCAACAGCAAGAAAAACAACGCCCGAAAACCGCAAAACCGGTTAACCCGTTTTTGCCTTACGATGAAGATTTATTCGTTGCCGATATCTCTGAGACTCATGTTTGTTTGTTAAATAAATTTAATGTGGTAGACTATCACTTGTTGCTCGTGACTCGGGAATTCGAGTCGCAAGAAAATTGGCTCAATTTACAAGATTTTGCGGCCATGTGGCGATGCTTGGACGAATTCGAGGGATTGGCATTTTATAATGGGGGCACCCTGGCCGGTGCGTCTCAACCGCACAAGCATTTGCAACTGATTCCGATTCCGCTGACCGGGGAAGGACCAAAGATTCCCATCGAAACCGCGATCGCCAGCGCCACCTTCTCCGAGGGCGTGGGTACCAGTTCTCAGCTCCCCTTCCACCACGCGATCGCCCGCTTCGATCGCCAATCGGCAGATTCTCCTTTACAAGCTGCCGAAAGTGCGTTAGAATTATATAATCGCTTATTGCAAGCCGTGGGTTGGGAGCCGCAAACCCCGGACAATCGACAATCGGGCGCTTACAATCTACTGGCAACTCGCCACTGGATGCTGCTGGTGCCGCGATCGCAAGAGTGTTTTGAAGCGATTTCGGTGAACGCCCTCGGATTTGCCGGCTCCCTATTCGTGCGAAACCAAGCGCAGATGCAGCATCTCACGCAGATCGGTCCGATGCGGGTTTTGCAACAAGTGGCGCGATCGCACTCCTCCACGGAATCCTCCACGGGATAAGTGCCCTTGTCACTTAGCAGGGAACTGCTAACCGACACTGCGATATACTCCGCTTATTCCACGGCGGAATTGTCCTGTGAAATCGGAATTTCAATGCAAAATTCCGTGCCTTCCCCCTCTTGTGAGGTACAACTTAATGTTCCGCGATGGCGATCGACAATAATTTGATGGCTAATCGATAAACCCAATCCCGTCCCTTTCCCTTCCGGTTTCGTGGTAAAGAACGTTTTGAAGAGTTTATCCTGCACCGTCGGCGTCATCCCGCACCCGTTATCCGCAATCCAAATCGCCACAGAATCCTCTTTTACTTCCGTGCGAATGCGAATGGTCATTTGGGGGTAGTCATGGGTGGTTTGTCCGTTGTCATTGGGACTCGGAACCGAGGACTCTAGGGCATCGATCGCATTCGCAATCAAGTTCATAAATACCTGATTCAGTTGGCCCGGATAGCACTGCACTTTGGGTAGAGTGCCATACTCTTTCATCACCGCGATCGCCGGTTTAGAACCTTTGGCTTTCAGGCGATTGGACAAAATCAACAGGGTGCTATCAATGCCAGCATGAATGTCTGCGGTTTGCAATTTTGCCGTATCTTTCCGAGAAAAATTCTTGAGCGATTTGACAATTTCCCTGATGCGATCGGTGCCTAATTTCATAGAAGAGAGCATCTCCGGCAAATCTTCCATCAAATATTCCAAATCGATCGCCTCTGCATCTTCCTCAATTTCCGCCATTGGTTCGGGATAATATTTCCGATACAATTGCAGATGATGGAGCAAATCCTGGACGTATTCTTGGGCCGGATCGAGATTACCGTGGACGAAGCTCACCGGATTGTTAATTTCATGGGCGACGCCGGCAATCAACTGGCCCAGGGTGGACATTTTTTCGCTTTGAACCAGTTGCAGTTGCGCCTCTTTGAGGTCCTGGAGGGACTGTTGCAAATTCTGGTACAATAGGGCATTTTCTAGGGAAATGGCCGCTTGAGCGCAGAGCATTTGCAGCACTTCTAAGCGATCGCGGGTAAACACACCGTCACTGAGACTATTTTCTAAATACAAAATCGCCACTGACTTACCGTGATGAACGATGGGCAAACACAAGATCGATTGTGGTTGAACCTGGGCAATATAAGCATCCGTGGCAAAAATAGACTCGCGGGCCGCATTTTTTAGCACCAAAATTTCGCCAGTGCGGGCCACGTAGTTGGCGATCGCCACGGGCAACATCTGTGCGTCTTCAATCGGTATCGGATCCGGGGGAATCGTCACCGCCGCTTCCTCGATACTACCGCCGGCTTTGACGAGAAGTTGCCCTGCTTCTTCCACAATTAAAAAACCTTTCTCTGCCCCAGCATTCTCTAGGATGACCCGCATCAACTTGTGGAGAAACTTATCGAGAACCAGTTCTTCAGACAGGGCCAAAGACGCTTTCATTACCGTGTTTAAATCTAACTTCCAGACATCAGTGTTAGTGGTGGTGTTGGTGGCAAAGGTAGAGAGCGTTTCGCGGGTGTTCGCAGTGCAAACCGGCGATCGCTGGGTAATTCTTGCCAAAATCTGCGGATATTGTTCTTCTAAATGCTTCACCTTTGCGGTAGCCCCCCAGCGAGCATATCCGTAGTACGCATCGGTGAGATAAAACTGAGCGATCTGTTGGCTTTTTCGAGCGAAATGGAATTCGCCGGCGAGTTCGTTAGCCAGGGCTTCTTCTTGGATGTAGCCATTTTCCCGGGCGAGGACGATGGCGCGATCGTAGGCAGAAATCGCCTCTGCAACCTGCCCCATGACCCGCGCCTTTTCTGCTTGCACCAGGGCGTATTTATGCTGAAAATTACCCGGTGCAAATGCCGCCCATTTCTTCATTTTTTCCTGATTTGACTCCACCTTGGCGAGGATGTCTTCTCGTTCGGTTGCCGACAACTTCGGATACACCAACAATGCCGAGAGAGACTCGTAAAAATGAAACAGGGGCAGGGGATAAACAGCGGTCAGGGCGTCTAAATAATTAGAGGCGGCGGCAGCATTTTCCACCGCGCGATCGCCGTGACGGAAGAGATAGCTGAGGATAAGTTTGTGCAAATACAGACAACACAGACCGTAGCGATCGCTGGCGCGTTCGTGCAGGGGCAGCATCTTTTCTTCGTCATACACTTTCCCCTCAAGCACCATCGGCTCCGGCGAAGTTTCTATCAAGTTTAACACCACCTGCCAATACATTTTCAGGTAATTGAGCGGCGTAGTTTGCTTGAGTTTGTGCAACAGCTCGCTATAAGAGGCCATTTCCACTTCCAGTTCCGCCAGTCCCTTGCCGACAAAATAGGAATTGATGCAGTAATTATAAGCAGAAAGCGCGGCATATTCTAAATCCCCCGTTTCCAAACCACTTTCGTAAGCGGCAATTAACGGGGTTAGCGCGTCGCTCATTGGCTCTTTCCAGAGTCGGACGTTATTATTCACCACCATTAACGTCCGCGCTTTGAGTTCTTGATTTTCAAATCTCTCCAATACCTGCAATGCGAGTTGACCGAATTGATGTCCGGTATCGATATCGCCGACGATGCCACACAGAATTAAGCCATAACAGGCGTAGGCATAAGCAGACTCGTCGGTATTGCCATAATCCAGGGATAAATTAATTTCGGCAAATACGAGTAACGGTAACAGCAAGGGCGCTGATTGATAGGCCGGTGCGATCGCAGTATTGAGAATTCCCATAGCCGCTTTTTTGTCCGGATCGCTCATTGCCGGCAAGTGGATTAATTCGGCTACCGGCTTACCACTCAAATGAGCGAATGTTTCCCCCAATCTGGTTTGAATGTCATCAAATGTCGGCTGTTCGGGTAGCTCCACCCCCAACAATTGCATCACATTGCGCGTAATTTGGAGAGCTTCTAGTTGTTTGTTTTGGGCGGTGTAAGCTTGGATTTTGACTTCGTAAACCTTGACTCGATCTAGCAGGGTGGTGGCGTTTTCGAGTACAATGTGCGCGATATCCTCCATGCGATCGAAGTCGGTACTCAGATACGCAGCTTCAGCAGCTTCCACATGCAGGGAAAGAGTCAGATCGTAGCGATCGCGCCAGCTATTGGTCGTGAGGAGTTCTAACCCCACATTCAAATACTGTAATGCGCTATCATAGGCTGTGGCGGATTTCGCTTTGCGGCCCGCCCGCAGATTCAAGCCAGCCAATTGGGTTTTTTCCCTTTGATTCTCGATTAAATCCGCGCCTACATTTAACTGATTGACTAATGTGAAAATTTTGTCTTCCACCTCTTCCGGGGCGGTATTGTTTAACAATCGCCGTCCGAGTTTCAGGTGGGTGGTTTTTTTCTCGGCATCGGGAATCAGAGAATATGCCGCTTCGCTAACGCGATCGTGGAGAAATTTATACTGAATGGCAGACCCTTTGCCGATCGCCGCTTCATTCTCTTCCTCAGACTGGAAAAACTTATACAGTTCGCTCTCGGGGATTACCAAACCGGATTGCAGGGCGGTCCACAATTGCGCCGAGGTATCCGCCTGGGATTGTTCGTTGACGATCGCCAAGGTTTCTAAATCGAATTGATGTCCGATACAGGCGGCTAATTTTAACACCGTTTGGGTGGTTTGTGGCAACCGCTGCAATTGCGCCGCCATGAATTCTACCACGTTATCGGACACCGCTAAGGCTTTGACTCGGGTTAGATCGCAGTGCCAATACCCGCTGTTGCGATCGAATTGCAGTAATTCCCTTTCGTAAAGCGATTTTAAAAATTGCGTGGCAAAGAAAGGATTGCCTTCGGTTTTCTGAAAAACTAGTTGTGAGAGGGGTTGCGATCGCTTTTCCGAGCAGCTTAACGCCTCGGCAACTAATCGATTCAAATCTTCCCTTCTCAGGGGCGGTACTTCAATCCGGTTTACCACCGCCTCTGTCTGTTTGATGCGATCGACACTCAGCATTAACGGGTGAACCGGGGTGACTTCGTTATCCCGATATGCGCCAATTGCAAACAGATATTTCAGTTCCGGATCGCTTAACAGCAATTCTAACAACTTCAACGAAGCTCCATCGGCCCATTGCAAGTCATCGATGAATAAGACTAACGGATGTTCGGCGCTGGCAAAAACTCGAATAAATTTTTGCAGCACCAGATTAAATCGATTTTGCGCTTCGGCGGGGGCAATTTCGGCACTGGGGGTTGTTTTCCCAGCAACCATTCCACTTCGGGAATCACATCCACGATCGCTTGCCCTTGGTTTCCCAATGCGGCGGCGAGTTTTTCTTTCCAATTGGCGATCGCTTGCTTGCTTTCGGTTAAAATGTGGTGTCGGATTACATCGCGAAACGCTTTAATAAACGGCGCAAATGGAACATTGCGCTTGACGCGATCGCATTTGCCGGAAATGAAATAACCGCGTTTGGCAACAATGGGTTTGTGGACTTCCTGCACTAAAGCAGACTTCCCAATCCCAGAATATCCCGCCACCAACATCAGTTCCGTGGTGCCTGCAGCGACGCGCTCAAATGCGTTCATCAATCGAGCGATTTCTGTTTCTCTTCCGTAAAGGGTTTCCGGAATCTGGAATCGCGCCGCCATATCCCCTTTGGCAATGGGAAATGGTTCGATCTGTCCGGTGGTTTCTAGCTGCTGCAAGCACTTTTCTAGATCTAATTTTAAACCCCATGCGGTTTGATATCGGCTTTCGGCAGTTTTCCCCATCAATTTCATCACGATATCGGCGATCGCTTGCGGAATCAGGGGATTTAACAGGTTCGGTGGCATCGGCTGTTTGGCAATATGATAATGCACTAATTCCATCGGATCGGTGCATGAAAAGGGCAAGTTTTCAGTTAGCAGTTCGTAAAAGGTTACGCCTAATGAGTAGAAATCCGTGCGATAATCGATGCCCCGGTTCATCCGCCCGGTTTGTTCCGGCGAAATGTAGGCTAATGTCCCCTCCAATTCCGTGGGATTGACAATACTGAGGGTCTCTTTCGGCAATAACGACGAAATGCTAAAATCGGTCAACTTCACCCGCTTGGTTTCGGGCTGAATTAAGATATTGTGCGGTTTGATATCTTTATGAATAATCCGGTGTCGGTAGAGTTGTTCTAAACCCTCGGCTATTTGAATGCCAATTTTCAAAAAGTCGGTGATGGAAAGGGGGTGTAATCTAATATAATCTTTTAACGATATCGCGCCGAAATCTTCTAAAATTAGAGCAAATCCGTTATTGTAGCGTTCTAAGCGTAAGGGTTTGACAATGAAGGGACTCTCTATGTTTTTGGCGATCGCGTATTGATTTCTCAGCCGCACCAGTTCGGAAACCGTGGGATAGTCTCCATTGGGAATTTTAATGATAACAGAGGTGGCATCCGTCGGTCGAAAAGCTCTATAAACAAGGGTATGGAGGCTTTCGTGAATTTTTTCGGTGATGGTGTAGTTGGCGATCGCCTGCATTGTGGTTTTTTCTCCCTGGGAAGCTAGTGTATGGGAATCATAAGCTTGACTTTTAGTTTACCCCAATTGTTATCTTTTTTACCACTCAATCAAGCGGTTATTTTGCTCGAGCTTTGCCATTGGGGTGTCGCACAGATGCCTCCTCTTTTTCCCCCTCATGTTTAGCCGCGCGCCACCCTCCTCGGCAATGGTTGAGGGACTTACTCCCCCCTGTGGCGCGCTGGTAGAGGCGATCGCCGACTCCTTTCATCGCCCCTTGACCAAATCTCTCCCCTCATCCCCTCCTTCTCTCCCCACTCAGGGGTCTCCTGTTATTATTTTTTATTACAAAAAGCTAAGAAATATTAAAAACCGGAAACTGTCACCATTCCCACCTCGGTCTGATGCCTCATCCGGTTATAATACCTACAAATCCGGCCAGTGTCTCATCCTATCTAATCTCATCTGCGCTCTCATTAACCGACACAATCCCAAGATTGAACCCTCGGGCAAATCAATCGATCGATGTGGACAGAGAGCCTTGCAGAGGGTCTCTGTCCACGAGTCTGGGGGAACCCCCATTGTTTTATTCAGGAATGTCCCGCGACGCTCTTAGCAGGAGGAGTCCCCCGGATTTTTCAGCACGAAATCCACCGGATTGTTTGTATAATTTTACGTCACGGTTATTTATATAGCTTTTAGTCTAAAGTGAGATTTCAGTATAGCCCTGGATTAGCTTCCAGGTAAATTGCTGTGGCGCAAAGGTGGCGAAGTGGGAGAACGGTCTGGGGTTGAGGCATGTTTCGCTCGCGCCTTGGAGATTTCCCGCCGTCAGGGGGCGAAGTCGTTGGAGTTGCCTGCCACCATGTGGGCGCGTCTGTGGCAGCAACAGGGAAAACCGCAACAGGCAAGGGCGCTGCTGTGGGAAATTTACAATTGGTTTACCGAGGGTTTCGATCCCCGGGATTTGCACGAAGCGAAGGCACTGCTAGAGGAATTGGGACCAAATTATCCCCTTGTGCCTTAATACTCGCCCCCGCCCGGTTGGAAATCTCGAATAAAATGGGCGATCGCCGAAATTAAATTCTTGTAAAGCATTCCATCCGAGGCTCTATACCCCCTGCCACTCCATCCGGGCAATTCTAACGTTTCCGCCAGTTGTCCAAAATCCGAGGCGAGGGCGAATGCTTCTTCCGACACCAGTTGTTCTTCCTGGGCGGCGCTTAATTCTCGGTAGCGGTTGAGTTCCTCCTCCTGCTGCGCCACCCGTTGCGTCATTTGCTCCAGTTTTTCCACCAGTGGCTCATACGCCTGTTCGAGTTCTTCATTCACCACCTTTGCCGCTTGTTGGTTGAAGGTCCCTTGCCAACTTTCCCCCACGGATTGTTCTAAGGTGGATTCCAACTGCGCTACGCGATCGCACAGGCGTTCGTTTTCTTGCTGTAGATCCTTCACCCGTTCCAATTCGCCCTCTTTGGCTTGCAATTGTTCCGCTAGGCGGGCATTGCTGGCAACGAGTTGCGCGCGCATCTCCTGCGCCTGGGCAATTTCTGCTTGCGCTGCCAATAATGCCTCATCCCGCGCTTGCTGGTAAACTTCGGCGGCGTGTTGTTGGATTTGTTTTTCTTGTTCGATGCGCGATCGCTCGAGTTCTTTTTCTCGTTCGGCGATCGCGGCGGCAATTTTTTCTTGCACTTCTTCTTCGCTAAATCCGCGATCGCTCTCCCCATCAGTTTTCCGGCGGGCGGCTTTTTTCTTCGCCTCGGGTTTGCCCGGGTTGCGTTCTTGGCGCACCCGTTGCTTCACCGCTTTTGCCGTGGGGCGATCGCCGCTTTGGGCGAGCAGTTCTTGCGCTAGCTTATCTGAAGCCCCACTCAGGGCCGCTAGGGCCGATGGGGTCCATTCCAGCATCTGCTCCATCAGCTGCGGCATTCGCTGCACCAATGATGCCACTTTCATTAAATTGCGCGCCAAATACTCCGACCCCTCAAAATAGCGATCGAGCCACAGCCGAAACAGCGCTTTTCCCAGCCGCGCTTTCGTCTCGATCAAGTCAAACCCGTTCTCGATCTGCTGACGAGTCACGGATTTGAATCGATTGTGGATCCGGGGCGCTGTGGCTTCGGCAGCTTCTACCACTTCGGGCGGTAAATTTCCGTAATCGAATGAGTTGGTCTGGATCTGCTCAATTGTTTGTGTCATAATTAGATATAGATAGATTGATTAGATTGATTAGACAGCTGACTGGATGAAACTCGAGCTGATTAGAAAGCTAGATTTCATCGCTCAGTGAGTTTGTCTCCTAATTTGCGCGGTCAATGCGATCGCCAAATTAGGCGGTTTCGTACTTAAATCTCCATTGCGGGACTTTAACTGGGTACTCAATGGCTGATTTAATCGCGAGGTGTTTTTCATCGAAGGCTCTATCCTTTGGTGTGCCCCCGCTCAAGTTTAGTCAGGCTAGCTTGAGCGGGTATTTTTTATTCTACCACAATTTTGATGCTATACTGTAGCCAGCCGCGACTTAAGTGCAACTTTAGTTGGCACGATCCAGGCGGCAAGCCATCCCCAACCTGTTGAAGTTCTAGAGAAACCCAGTGAGCAAGCGAGTCCACGTCACCCTTCCCGATGCGGTTTATCAATCCCTCGAAC
This sequence comes from Phormidium sp. CCY1219, assembly GCF_055795085.1. Lineage (NCBI taxonomy): Bacteria > Bacillati > Cyanobacteriota > Cyanophyceae > Oscillatoriales > Oscillatoriaceae > Phormidium > Phormidium sp. CCY1219. Next base: position 14,841 of record NZ_JAYFEQ010000644.1, read on the forward strand.
GATGGGCTGACAGCCAAGGCAGGCCAATTGCTAATTTGGCAGCGTTTATCATCGAGAAAGCCGTGGAAGGAGCCAACGAAGATGGAAAAATTCCACCTCCCCCCTCATCCGAAGTCAATTCCTAACCCCCCGCCCATTTTTCCCCGGACCCCTTGTCCGGCAATGATTTCTGTGGCACTGTCCGCTACATTTCTGTACTCGGACGGTTTGCCTCAGATGCCTCTGGTGGTTCGCTAGAGTCAGTGGGCGACGGAAAAGCGGTTTGAGTTTACCCGTCGCCAGTCCCGTTTCCGGGTGACGCGATGGGTTTTATTTTGTCCGTCCCTAGTCCGTCGCCACCAGGTGCTAGAATGTACAATGATGTTGTACATATCCCCCGATCGCCTTCCAGGCATGGGTTTGACGATATCAACTAGTTGACAGGTTGTCAAGACCTGATTCGTGCCAAACTGATGGAAATTCCGGATAAAAAAATCTATAGCGATAATTTTTTCTAATCAAGGTCAACCAATTCACAGGTCAATCGAGTTTCGGGAGCAAGAGTGCTGGGTTATGCCAATGAAAAATAAAGTCAAGGAGTTTGTAGACGCTAGAGGAATGAGCGTTTACCGGTTTATCAAGGATACGGGAATTGCCCCCAATACGGGCTACAGTCTTTATCGCAATTCCCACCACATGCCCTCTCCGGGGGTACTCGCGGCAATCTGCGATGCCTACAAGGTTCAGCCTAGTGAAATCTTAGAATGGGTGGCGAACCAACAACAAGCGAGTTGATCCCAACCCTCTCGATGGGCGATCGCCGTTTTTCACCTCCCCCCCGAACTCATGCCACCGCGATCGCGCGGGGGTATTTGTCATGCCTGGAACCCCCCCCCAAATTTGTAGCGAAATCCTACAGGCGATCGCAATTATCTCCGGGACTGGTTTGCCGCGTACGCATTCCTTCCCTGGAAGGATCCCGGGCTAATCCCTCCACTTTTTCCCTCTCTCACGGGAACGAGCTAGTCCTCAAAAGCGTTTTCGCAGAGAAAACAAATTCCATCCATCCCTACAAGATTGCGGCCAAAATTGCCCGCCCTGACCCGGCTTTTTATTGGCGATCGTCGCCATGCAGGCGCGGTAATCTCCCCTCTCCCTCACCCGGCCTTTCCTGCCATAAATTCGCCTCAATAATCAGATTGGCTGCTGTCTCACATCACCGCCGTAACCCTTAGCCCACAAAGAAAAAATTCGCTTTATATAATAACTGCATTCCACCCAGACCCCTCCCCGCTTTCTCATGGTTGCCACCGCATTCTTGAACCAAAAACAACCCCTGCCATCGAGTGCCCTCCAGTTTCGCGATCGCGCCACCGTTCCAGACACCGTTTTTGCTGATTAACCCCCTCAAAAAGCCTGCCAGTTATTTGGCCCACCGACCCTGGGGATTCTGGGGAAGCGCAGGGTCGCAGAAGGTGCCACGGCTGAACCTGGGAACGAGTTCAATTAAAAATTAACAATCCATAATCTAAAAAACTCTCAATTCTCAATTCTCAATTCTCAATTTTGCCTCCTTTGTCCCCAGGGTGACAAAAATTGCGAATCAATGATTGGCAATGAGCGGATATTTTCACCCCCTGGGAGCGTACAATAACCCAAATATTGCCCAGGCGGAGAATTCCCCAGGGGTGAAAACACCCCCTTACCGAGAATCGGCGTAAAGCCCCCGGATTTATCCGTGGGGATATAAGTCGAGCGACTGACCCACGGTTCCCCCACAATTATATTCGTTGGACATGATAAGGCTTGGTGCTGTATAATATCATAAG
>NZ_JAYFEQ010000645.1:0-3235 GCF_055795085.1 Phormidium sp. CCY1219
CTCAATATAGTTTTGACGGCGGCTAAAGCCGCACGTTCGTTTTTCCTCCCCCGACTAAAGCACGGGGGTTTCCAAACTTATCGGAGGTTATCATGACACGGGTAAAACGCGGGAACGTCGCTCGCAAACGCCGCAAAAAAATTCTCAAAATGGCGAAAGGGTATCGGGGATCTCACTCGAAACTCTTCCGCAGTGCCAATCAACAGGTGATGAAAGCCCTGCGGAATGCCTACCGCGATCGCCGCAAACGCAAACGCGATTTTCGCCGCTTGTGGATCGCTCGGATTAACGCCGCCGCCCGTCAGCATGGCATGAGCTACAGTCAGCTCATTGGCTCGCTGAAAAAAGCCAATATCAATCTCAACCGCAAGATGCTGGCGCAAATGGCGGTACTTGACCCCGATGGCTTTTCCAAAGTGATGGAACTCGCACATCAAGCCAAAGGATAAACCGATGATGACTTCAGAAGGCAAAAGGATTGGAATTTTCCTCATTTCTTTTGCCTTTTGCCTGTTTTCCGGGGTTGGGGAGACTCGCGCCGCCGAACTCGAGGCGATCGCCGCTCGCGGTAAATTGCGCGTAGCGGTGAAAAATAACCTCCGCCCCCTGGGATTTACAGACAGCACCGGCAACCTGCAAGGGTTCGAAATCGACATCGCTCGTCGGTTGGCGGAGGAGTTATTGGGCAGTTCCGAAGATGTGGAACTGCTACCGGTGCAAAACCGCGATCGCCTCGCCGTGGTGATTTCCGGTGAGGTGGATCTGGCGATCGCCCGCGTCACCGCTACGCCATCGCGAGCGCGCGTCGTCTACTTTAGTTTCCCCTACTACCTCGACGGAGCTACCCTCATCACCCGCGACCCCACCGTGCGCGAACCCTCGGATTTATTCGGGAAAGCGATCGCCGTTCTCAACGCATCCAGTACCCTTCCCGTGATGCAGTTTAGAATTCCCCAGGCAAAACTGCTGCCTGTCAACTCCTATCAAGACGCCCTATCCCTGCTCGAAACCAATACCGTCAGCGCTTTCGCCGCCGATGCCACCGTGCTGACGGGGTGGGTGCAGCAGTATCCCGAATACCGACAGATCCCGGTGCGCTTTTCCGCTCAACCCCTTGCCATTGTGATGCCCAAAGGGTTGCAGTACCAAGAACTCCACTCCCGCGTCAATCGCGCGATCGCCCGCTGGCAAGCCGAAGGATGGCTCCAAGAACGGGCTGAATACTGGGGCTTACCCCTGCTGGAAACCCCCAACACCTTACCGTTCCCCCTCTCTTTCCAAAATCAAAATTGAACGAGTCACCCACGTGAGTTCATCTCATAATAAAATACAGAAAAGTTAGCCGAATTTGTTAGATTTAATCCCATGAATACCTCTCTTCCCCTGGTTTACCTCTCCTTTTTAATCTTTTTGCTCGCCCTGGTGGCGGGTTTGGTGGTGCGCCAAGTGTTTAAAACCCGCAAGGTGGAAAGTACCTTGTCTAAGTTACAGAAAAAGCTCAGTCAAGAAAAAGGTACGGCGCAAGAATACTACCAGCTCGGGAGTATTTATTTAGATAAAAAACTGTTTACCCAGGCGATCGTCCAGTTCCAAAAAGCTTTAAAATGCAAAGAGGAGATCGAAGATGAAAACAAGGCGTTGATTTATAATGGCCTCGGGTATGCTTACGTGGCTCAGGAACAGTACGACCTCGCCGTTCGGCAATACAAGGAAGCCTTGAAGCTTTACCCGGAATATGTCACCGCATGGAATAATTTGGCATTTGCTTACGATCGCAAGAAATTAACCGCTCAAGCATTGGAAGCTTACGAAGAAGCGCTCAAGCTCGATCCGGACAATCAAACCGCTAAAAAACGAGCTGAATCCCTCCGCAAGCGCCTCCCAACCACGGCTTAATGCCGAAACTTTGACATCGGATTTCCCAAGGGAGGGGGCTTGGGCGATCGCAATTTGACAGGTGAACCCAATCCCTCCCCGGGCACCCACTACCTCCCATCAGCTCAGCCTTCCCCCGAGGATGGGGCGACCCGACCCTCGGGGGAATACGCCTCAAATCCCCCAGAATCGCACGAATTGACGCTCGGTAATTCTCAATTCTCCATTCTCTCGCGATCGCCCTGGGGTGAATCCGCCACCAGATTTTGTGAACACATAAACCTATTTAGATAGATGTCACCCATCTAGAGGGTAAGTTATCATTACCACAAGCACACCAGAATATGCTTGTCCGCGAAACTCGCTTGCCGGAAAGATGTAACCCTTTGGAGATTCTATTTTATGCCAAACATGCCCCCCAACTCAATACCACTGTACCGCAATGCCATCGAACCTCTAGTGGTTGAAGAAGCACGACGGCAGATCCGGCAATTGCCGCCGAGACTGCTGATGTCTCTCAATCCACAGCAACTCATCGCCCAGGTGGTGGCTTATGCCCTAAATCGTCTGCCCGCCCTTTATGCCACCAGCGATCGCGGATGGAAATTCCAGCAGCAACAAGCCGAAAAGTTACAACCTCAGATTGAAAAAGCAGTCCGCCAGGGACTCGCAGCAGTCCAGCGCGATCCCCTGACCCCAGTGTGGGAGTCCCCTGACTCGGAAGCGGCAGAGGCGAAAAAGGCCCAGCTTGACAAGAGACGACGAATAGCCTCCTATCGTCGCTATCAGTAACGAACAGGTATAATTGCCAGGATTGACCACAGGGTAGCATCTCATTTTTTGGCCAATTAGTGCAGTGGAGCGAGCGTTTTCTCCTTTAAACCGCGATCGCAATTCCCAGGGAACCGCGATCGCAACAGTTCTGTGTGGGATTGACAATTCCCTTCCCTTCCCTTCCCGATTCCGGCTTTCTCAAGCAATTTTATACTAAATATAGTCAAACTAAAAGTGCTAAGCAAACTCCGAAGAGCGATCGCCGTTCCACGCCACTCAGACAATTGCTTGCATAATCGTCAAGTAAGTATCAATAGCAGTTTCAGGCAACACCTTCAATTGTTGATTTTTTAAATCCAATTCAATCCCCAACGCTTCCAGAGGAATCACTACTTGTGTCGCTGATGAAGATGGTGCTGGTCATCTTGAGAGTAGGCATTTCTAGAGCGAGGAAAAAAGCCATCGTAAGCGATCGAGTCATCCCAGTTGATTTATCCATCATCAATTACTCACGGTAGGGTGCGTTGCGGCTCAAACCCATGTAGAATAAAGACGACAATCTACAAGCTGCCGCAACGCACCGGCT
>NZ_JAYFEQ010000646.1:0-6172 GCF_055795085.1 Phormidium sp. CCY1219
GGAGAACTCCTCCCTACGCATAAATGACGAGGGTTTCCGTTCTCCCCCTTACCAACCCTAATTTCTGATGATGGAAATCGAGCTGAGCGTGCAGGATAAGTATTGGAGCGATGCGGTTTCAGGCGGATCCCAAGCGGAAGAGATCGCCGCTGAAGTGTGGGAGAAATGGTTCGAGACTTGGCTAGAAAGGCTAGAGGAGGATCTGCCAGAGGCATGTGGTTACGAACTGACAATCCGCCTGAGTGGCGATCGCGAAATCCAAGCCTTAAACGCTCAGTACCGGCATCAGGACAAGCCAACCGATGTTTTATCCTTTGCTGCCACTGAAGCAGAATATCCGGTTCGAGAACTGTTGGGGGAAGAAATGCCCTTGTATTTAGGAGATATTATGATTTCGGTAGATACAGCGCGGCGACAAGCTCAGAGTCAGGGGCATCCACTACAGATGGAACTGGCGTGGCTAGCGGCGCACGGATTGCTTCACTTATTGGGTTGGGATCATCCAGACGAAGAGAGTCTGACCCGGATGTTAAACGAGCAAGAAACATTACTCCAGGCAGTGGGTCTTGCACTCTAATCGAACTCGGAAAAAGCTTTGTAGCAAATCGAGCTTGTAGTATGGGTGATGGATCGCCTGAGAGACAGAATACAACCCCTATCTCTGCCATGACATTTAATCAGAAAGAAATATCCGATGGCAAAGCCAAGAACGTGACGCCGCAATCTTCCGTGTCGAATGGCTCGCCGATGTCTTCAGATAAATCAACCCCCCCTGCAAAACGATCGCATCCCTCCATGCAATTGAAGCGCGAGTTGTCGTGGCAGGTGGCCAACAATTTATTGATTAGTTTTAAATATGCGTGGGCGGGAGTTTCATATGCCTTCCGCACCCAACGCAACTTTCGGATCCATGTTGCGATCGGAACCTTAGCGATCGGGCTTGGATTTTGGTTAGAGCTCAGTGGGGTAAAAATCTCCATTATTGTGCTGACCATCGGTGCAGTGTTGGGGATGGAACTGTTGAATACGGCGATCGAATCCGTAGTGGATTTAACCGTTGAGCAGAGTTATCACGAATTAGCGAAAATTGCCAAAGATTGTGCGGCGGCGGCGGTACTAATTTCTGCGATCGCTGCCATTTTTATTGCCAGTTGTCTCCTGCTGCCTCCCTTGTGGTTGCGAGTGCAATCTCTTCTTTGAACCCTAGATTTTGTCATTGGTCATTGGTCATTGGTCAATTGTCATTGGTTATTGGTCAAAGGGGAGCGTTGAATGCCCTCTGCCTGTCTTAAAAAAACTCTGCATCGCCACGAGCAGACAGGATTGCGATTTTGGGCGTACAATGTAGGATTAGGAAGCGGGGCGCGCCTTCTATGGAGGGAAAAGGGAAAGCGCTTGTTCCGGGCAAGCAAGATTTAGTTCAGGTAAAAACATCTCCCATTCTGAGTTAATTTTCCAAAACGATAATTAAGAGCGTAAAATTATTTTAATAAGTCCTGACCGTTCTGGTGCGGTGGATTTTTTTTGCCAAACACTGAGGGGAAGCCCACCCCACCCAACCCACCAGAGTCGGCCAATGATGAGGAACGTTTTTTAGCCATATTAAAGGAGCATCAGCCTTGATCGTTGTTATCGATAACTACGATAGCTTTACCTACAATCTAGTGCAGTATCTTGGAGAACTGGGAACCGAGTTGCCAGTTGCTGCTGAAATTGCGGTTTATCGCAACGATCGCCTTTCCATCGAACAAATCCGAAATTCTGGGGCAGCAGCGCTGGTGATTTCTCCCGGGCCGGGGCGTCCGGAAGACGCGGGAATTTCCCTAGAGGCGATCGCGGCATTAGGTTCAACCTTACCCATTTTAGGGGTTTGCCTCGGACATCAATGCATCGGACAAGTTTTTGGCGGTAAAATTATCTCTGCCCCAGAACTGATGCACGGAAAGACTTCCGAAGTGCATCATACTGGTGTGGGAGTTTTCCGGAATTTAGAAAATCCCCTTACCGCCACGCGATATCATAGTCTAGCGATCGACCGAGAAGGCTTTCCCGATGCCCTAGAAATTACCGCGTGGGTAGACGATGGTACCATTATGGGCGTGCGACATCGAGAGTATCCCAAACTCGAAGGAGTTCAATTTCACCCTGAAAGCATTTTGACAAACACCGGAAAACAGATGCTCAAAAACTTCCTAAGCGAGTTGTAGGTTCGGGCAAGTGTCATTTATCAATTACCTGACATACAACTTTTTAGGTAAATTTGAAGCAAAATATTTTACTGTTGAGTGGATTTTTTGCAAGCTATTCCTGTTTCAAAATCATCAGGCAATTGACCTTTTCTATTTTCGATAGAGGCTGAACGGAACAGAAATCCCAATTGCAAATCACCACTCGAGAAGATACAGACCATTCACCATCAATCCCAATAGAGAATGATGAATCGACGACAGTTGTTGCGCTACGGACGGATAGGGACGTTAGCAGCCCTTGCCACCACCGTACCTTCAGCATGGCAAACCTATCAAGCGCAAACCGCCCCAGAACCGGAAACGCCCTCTCCCTCCGATAATTCCCTGTTGGTGCAATGGTTGGGTCATACCTGCTTTTTGTTTGTGGGTGAGGGTCAAAGCGTGTTAGTGAATCCCTTTCGCACCCTCGGTTGTACGGCGGGATATCGCCCGCCCCAGGTCAATGCAGATTTGGTATTAATTAGTTCTCGATTGTTGGACGAAGGAGCAACGGAGAATTTGCCGGGAAACCCGAGAATTTTATTTGAACCGGGAGCTTATCAATTTCGCGGCCAACAAATCCAGGGAATTCGCACCTTTCACGATCGCGAAGGAGGACGAAGGTTTGGCATTAATGTTGCATGGGGGTGGATCCAAGCCGGCATCAAGATCGTCCATTTAGGAGGAGCTGCCGCACCGATTACTCCAGAGCAGCAAATTCTCATGGGACGTCCGGATTTGTTATTTGTACCCGTAGGCGGTGGACCGAAAGCCTACAGCCCCGAAGAGGCAAAAGAGGAGATGCTGAAGCTCAATCCCCGCGTGGTGATTCCCACCCATTATCTCACCCAAGCTGCCGATCGCGACAGTTGCAATTTAGTGGAGATCGAACAGTTTCTCGCCTTAGTAGAAGACGCCACCATCGAAAAAACCACCAGTGACTCGATTCGCCTGTCGCGATCGCGCTTACCCGAGAACCAGAGAGTGGTCAAAGTATTGAGTTACAACTTTTAAGCCAAAATAATTGGTCATTGGTCATTGGTCAATTGTCATTGGACAAAAGACAAAGGACAAAGGACAAAGGACAAATCCTGGAGGGTGGGCAATGCCCACCGCCATTTACAAAGATTGAGAAAACCACCGATTAAGCGCAATACTTTTCCACAAAACGAACGAAGATTTCCACTCCAGTTTGGAGGGCGGATTCATCAAAATCAAATCGGGGATGATGATGGGGATAGGCTAAATTTTGAGAAAGATTAGCCGTGCCCAAAAAGAAATAGCATCCTGGCACTTCTTGTAAAAAGAAACTCATATCTTCGCCCCCCATTGTTTGACATTCTGGAACCACACCGGCAGGGGTTTCGATAACATTGGTGGCGACAGAACGGACTAAATCGGCGATCGCCGGATCGTTAATCACCGGTGGATAAAGCCGCCAATAATCCAAGTCGTAGGTTGCCCCATGACCTTGACAGACGCCGGCAATAATATCCTGAATGCGCTGCGGGATATGCTCCCCTAACTCTGGATTAAAATAGCGCACGGTGCCACTCATAGAAGCGGAGTCAGCAATCACGTTCAAAGCGGTGCCGGCATGAAGGGTGCCCACAGTAACCACTGCAGCATCTACAGGATTGACATTGCGCGCCACAATCGTCTGTAGCGCCTGGACCACTTGCGATGCCACCAAAATCGAATCGATGGTTTGATGTGGCATTGCGCCATGTCCGCCTTTCCCGTGAATCTGGCAGCGAAAACATTCTGTTGCAGCCATCAGCGGGCCGCTGCGAACTCCTACGGTGCCGATGGGCAAATTGTTCCACAGGTGCAGACCGACGATGGCATCCACTGTGGGATTTTCGAGTACTCCTGCTTCGATCATGGGTTTGGCACCGCCGGGGCCTTCTTCTGCGGGTTGAAACAGCAGTTTCACCGTACCGGCAAAGTCATCGCGATGATGGGCGAGATAGTAGGCGGTGCCCAGGGCGATCGCGGTATGACCATCGTGACCACAAGCGTGCATTTTGCCATCATGTAGAGATCGATAAGGCACCTGGTTTTCTTCCAGAATCGGTAAGGCATCCATATCTGCGCGAATTGCCAGTATCGGTCCGGGTTTAGCCCCCTTAATTGTGGCCACAATCCCGGTTTGTGCCACCCCGGTTTGATGCTCGATGCCCCATTCTTGTAATTTTCGCGCCACAAACTCACTGGTGAGGTGTTCTTGGAACCCCAGTTCTGGTCGTTGATGCAACCAGCGACGCCATTCTACTAGGGTCGGTTGTAACGCCTGAATCTGCGATCGCACTGGCGAGGGTTGAGTCGCTTGGGACTCGCGGAAAGTAGAAACCATATCTGAAATTGTCTGTAAAAATCGCTACATTATTTCAAGGTTATTTTAATCCACCAGGGATGGGTCAAGTTTCCCATTCCAGAAGGTTTAAAGAAAATCGGCATAGGGGGCGTTTCGAGAATGCGCGGATCGTACCTGGATGCTACGCCGTTCAAAAAGCCTGCAAACGTTTAGTTTATTTAACTTAACATAAGATGAAGCAACCATCACCAGGGCGTTAATAGGGGATATTTTTGAATGGCATCAATCGCTCTAGATCCAGATCCGACGCAGCTTTCGCCAGAGCGTCCAAGTCAGTGGAATCTGCAAGATGAGGCAAAATCCCCAGAACTGGGGTTTGGGTAAAAGACTCGATCGCGGCGATCGGTGTCCAGTCGTCAATTTGCTGGGGCGATCGCGGCTGAACGCAGTTGAGGACGATACCGCACAGGGGAACCCCAACTTGTCTGGCGAGAGCAACATGAGCAACGGCGGCGGAGATTGCCCCTAACCTAACCGGAACCACTAACACGGCTGGAATCTGCCAATCTCGCCCTAAATCCGCTACGGTCAGTTCGTCGGTTATTGGCGACCCCAATCCGCCCAATGCTTCCACCAGTACCAAAGCGGACCGCTGGCGCAAGGTGGTAAAAACTGGCCACAGCTTTTGCACTTCGATGCTGCGTCCTTCTCGTTCTGCGGCGATCGGGGGGGCGAGAGGAGCCTGGAAATAAAGCGGCGTAATTTCTTCCTGGGATTGGTTCAGGTCAAACAAACGCTGGTAGAGTTCGCGATCGCCTGTTCCCGACTGTATTGGCTTCATCATCCCTAATGGCCGATTCGAACAATACTTTTGCCAATAGGCGGCGATCGCGCAGGTTAACACCGTCTTTCCGGCGTCGGTATCCGTTCCAGTAATCAGTAATGCGTTCAAAGTCACACCACCCTCGAAGGTCAACGATCCATGTTCGAGCATTATCGCCCAACCGTCAATTTGTGGATCTTCACTCCTTCCCAGGCGGAGCTTTTCCCGCTAAAAGCAACGGGCTGTTGATGTGACAACTTTCAGATTGCGATCGCAACTCCAATGCAATACTCGGTGAAGCGCGATTTAATCTTGCAGGTCGAGAAAATTGCAATGCTTTTATTGCTTATCTTCCCTGCCTGTGCCTTTACCTTCATTATACCCCATGCCCCCTCTTTTTTTTAATTCAATTGAAAAAAATTTTCCGGCTCAACATAATAGCCCTAGAGTCGGAATGGTGCGATCGCGATCGGTGAAGCTCAACTTTCGGCTGTTGGCTTATCACAATTTTTGCATTGTTTAAGTTTCCTGGATGAGGAAACGCTCTCATTTTACCCAATTCCCTTTTATTTTGTCAACCCATTGACCAAACATGGCCCGATTCAACGAGTCTCGCGTCTAGCCTATTCTTATTTTCCTTGATAGTCCGGCGGCCACATCAATTTTATAGTCTCCTGTTTGCGAGACTCGACCTTGCCATTGAACCAATCGCGAGCCATCTTCCACTAATTGCCCATACTTAATCCCATTCCCCTTGCTCTCCGCTAAACAATAAAAGCATTGCTTTGAAATTACCACCCCATT
>NZ_JAYFEQ010000647.1:0-4125 GCF_055795085.1 Phormidium sp. CCY1219
TCTGGTCTTCTGGTCAGGTGAGCTTGGGAAAATAAAGTCTTACCAAGCCCCTCCCTTTAGGGATGGGGTTCCTGACCGAGTACCAGTGGACTTACAGTGATTTTCTTTTCTAGTTTAATGGCAAAACCCACCGCTTAATACTTCTTGCGTTTTTCGCGGTGATTGGCCACCGATTCTACCAGACCGATCGCGATAAAATTGGTCAGCAAAGCCGAACGACCGTAACTGAGCCAGGGTAAAGGGATACCCGTCACGGGAGCCAGACCAATCGTCATGCCGATATTGACCACCACCTGAAACACCAACATCGAGAGCACCCCGATCGCGAGCAGAGAGCCGAAATTGTCCTTCGCGCTTTGCGCCACAATTGCCAGACGCAGGCAAATCAACCAAAACGCCAACAGCACCAACATTGCGCCGATGAAGCCCAATTCTTCGCCAATCGCGGAGAAGATAAAGTCCGTGTGCTGTTCTGGGATGAAATTGAGTTGAGTTTGGGTGCCGTTATAGAGTCCGCGACCGTACAGTCCGCCAGAACCGATCGCGATGCGAGATTGAATCAGGTGATAGCCTGCGCCGAGGGGGTCTTGTTCTGGATTGAGGAAAGTGGTTAACCGTTCTTTTTGATAATCCTTGAGCAAGCCCCACAAAAGGCTACCCACGCGGCCCGAGATTAAATTCATCACGATCGAAGCCAGAGCGCCCAACCAGGGCCAAGGAAGGCTGCGCCAAGCGAACAAAGCCACCAAACCGGTCCAAGCGAACCAGGCGGGTAAATAGACACTGAAGAGGATGGTAGCGACCACCGGAGAAACCATCAACAGCAACCAACCGATTTTGGCGTTACCCCAGTAGAGCATGCCCACCGTAATCGCGCCAAACACCAAAGAAGTCCCCAAATCTGGTTGCAAGAAAACCAATGCCCAGGGGACAGCGGTAATGGCCAGAATTTTGAAGACCGAAGGAAGAGTATCGGCGGTGCGATCGTGCAGGAGTGCGGCCAGGGTAATAATGACGCCTAACTTAGCGAATTCAGAGGGTTGAACGTTAAAGCCGCCAATGGCAATCCAGCGCTGTGCCCCCAACGCTTCCGTACCCACGAAAATCACAGCGAGCAACGCAAAATTCGTGACGCCATAGATGACCCACTTCCACTGGATGAGGGCATCGTAACGCGAGCGGGCGATCGTCAGCGCCAGGAGCAAACCAATGCTGCCCACGATCCAATGCTGCCACCAGTCAGTCCAACCCAAGTTAATTTCGGTGCTGCGGATCATAATCCCGCCAAAGGCCGTCAAGCCCACAGGCAGAGCCAGCAGCAGCCAATCGAGCTGAATCCAAGGTTGGATCCAGTCTCGCCAACGAATTCGCAGCAATGAGTTGTGAAACATATCTCAGGAATAAAGAAAAGTGTGAAGTATGAAGTTGGGGGATGTTGCCCGATTGGGTTTGTCCTTCATACTTCTTTCTTCTTATTTACTTAGGAGGCTAAAGCGACCACCGAAACTTTACCAGCAATTCGTTGGGCAATGTCGCGCATTGCTTTAGCCGAAGGGGACTCCGGATTGGAGATAGCGATGGGAATGCCGGCATCGCCGCCTTCTCGCAGGGAAATTTCCAGTGGTACGCAACCGAGTAAAGGCACCCCGAGTTCCTCAGCGGTTTTTTCTCCGCCACCGGAACCGAAGATATCGTATTTTTTCTCCGGCATATCCGGGGGGATAAAATAGCTCATATTTTCCACGATACCTAAAACCGGGACGTTTAATTGCTCGAACATTTTCAAGCCCTTGCGCGAGTCTAGCAAGGCCACCTCTTGGGGGGTAGTGACGATGACTGCCCCTGCCATTGGGACCGCTTGGGCCATTGTCAGTTGAGCGTCGCCGGTGCCGGGGGGCATATCCACAATCAGATAGTCCAGTTCTCCCCAGTTTACTTGATAGAGAAACTGACGAATGATGCCATTTAGCATTGGTCCGCGCCAGATTACTGGCTGGTCTTTGTCGATTAAGAAAGCCATTGACACCAGTTTGATGCCGTGATTGAACGCCGGTTCGAGCACTTCCCCTTCGGAACCTTGAGTGACCGTGACTTGAGCATTGGCCAATCCGAGCATCGCCGGGTCGTTCGGGCCGTAGATATCGGCATCGAGTAAGCCAACTTTCGCGCCGCTTTCGGCGAGAGTGACGGCGATATTGACGGCGATCGTGCTTTTGCCCACGCCGCCTTTACCGCTAGAGACGGCAAAGATATTTTTGACTCCTTCGATGCCTTGGCGGTCTGGCAGTTGTTTTTGTTGGGGAGTTTCTGCGGTGACATCAACTGCCACATCCTCGACTCCGGGCAGGGTGCGAACCGCTTTTTGGCAGTCTTCGACGATGAATTCGCGCAAGGGACAAGCGGGGGTGGTGAGGACTAGGGTAAAGCTGACTTTACCGCCATCGATCGCCACATTGCGAATCATGTTTAACTCGACTAAACTCTTTTGGAGTTCGGGGTCTTGAACTGGTCGCAATACGTCTAGGACTGCTTGGGAATCGAGTTTTTGAGACATAGTGTTCTCCTTGGGATGGAGGGAAGGATCTGCAAGGGTTGAGGTGGCGTCGGTGAGGGAAGCGGGAGGCTTCGGCGTTGGGCCTGCGCTGGATTGTTGCGAGGCGATCGCCGCCTCCTGTGCCATCCGCTTGCCGAACCACCCCAAACGTTTCTAATTATTTCGTAATGTATCTTTTTTTATAGTGTTATGTAGATTTTTTAAGGTGGCGGGGAAATTTCTTGATTGGGATACCATAGTTGAGTATCCTTATGATTTGCCTATGGTTGGGCAAAAGAATGCTTATCCAGAGCGATCGCGCCTAACCCGGATTTGGGATCCAATGGACTAGACTCCCGATTTCTGTTGCGGTAAACGACATTTCTTTAAAATTATGACAGTTTCTTCCACGTCTGAGGCTACGGTGAGCCAAAGCCTACCCCCGAGTGACTCCAGAGAACGAGTCAGCCAGTTCATGCGCTCGATCCAAGATAATATCTGTCAGGGATTGACCGAACTCGATGGGGGGGGCACCTTCAAGGAAGACGCTTGGGAACGTCCCGAAGGGGGTGGGGGCCGTTCTCGCGTGATTCGCGAAGGCAATGTCTTCGAACAAGGTGGGGTAAATTTTTCCGAGGTCTGGGGAACGCAACTGCCCCCCTCGATTTTGAAGCAACGCCCGGAGGCGGAAGGGCATGGATTTTATGCCACCGGTACTTCGATGGTGCTTCACCCGCGCAATCCTTACGTGCCCACGGTTCATTTGAACTACCGCTATTTTGAAGCCGGTCCGGTGTGGTGGTTCGGTGGGGGTGCGGATTTAACGCCGTACTATCCGTTTGCGGAAGATGCGGCGCATTTCCACAAGACCCTGAAGCAAGCGTGCGACGCTCACCATCCGGAGTATTATGCGGTTTTCAAACCTTGGTGCGACGAGTATTTTTATTTGAAGCATCGCCAAGAAATGCGCGGTGTGGGGGGGATTTTCTTTGACTATCAAGATGGTCGCGGCGAACTGTATCGCGGTCCGGATGCAAATGGTCCGGCGGCGCAGTACAGCCAGAGCATCGGGGAAGTTAAACCGCGCAATTGGGAAGAGTTATTTGCGTTTGTGCGCGCCTGTGGGGAGGCATTTATCCCGGCTTACGGGCCGATTATCGAGCGGCGGGGGTCGATGGAGTATGGCGATCGCGAGCGCAATTTCCAACTCTATCGGCGCGGACGTTATGTGGAATTTAATTTGGTGTACGACCGGGGAACGATTTTTGGCCTGCAAACCAATGGGCGCACTGAATCGATTCTGATGTCTTTACCGCCCCTGGTGCGGTGGGAATATGGCTATCAACCGGAACCGAATAGCCGGGAAGCCGAACTGACGGAACGATTCTTGAAACCGCAAAATTGGGCGGAGTGGACGCCAATCAACTCGCCTGCTTAGTGGGGGGTGGGTTTCATGCTACGCCGCGATCGCGACAAGCGATCGCGGTTCTGCTCGAACCTGACATTGCTTTTCCCGAAGTCAGGGACTCCGTAGAAACCAACCCCATGTCTAAAGCCAGGGGCTTGTACTTCTAACCACCTGACCAGCCTAA
>NZ_JAYFEQ010000648.1:0-494 GCF_055795085.1 Phormidium sp. CCY1219
GGGGCAACCGAACCCGCTGCACACCCAATTCTCAATATAGTTTTGACGGCGGCTAAAGCCGCACGTTCGTTTTTCCTACCCCGGCTAAAGCACGGGGGTTTCCAAACGGATCGGAGGTTATCATGAATCACCTGTAAGTCCTGAATCCAAAAAACCTCCAGCGGCGGAAGAGGCCGAAGTTTTTCCGGCAAATTCCGATAACTAGAATTGTAGTTTTGCCCTAGTTGTTCGTCAAGATTTTGTTGTTAATTTTTGTTAAGTCAGTTTGTCCAAAAAGCAGCGGTTCTCCCAGCTAATCACGTATTGTAGAGGCAATAAGCCTCTGCGGAGTTTGGCCGATCGCCTAGAGGTCGGGGTATCGACGCTTTCAGACTGGGAGTTGAGCAAGTCGATGCCGCGTTCGTGGCGCTTGGTGGAAATTTTAGCTTCTCGGCGGGAAGCCCCGCGCTCTACCCGTGCTTGGTGAGCGTCGGGATGAGAGCCAGGGGAAATGG
>NZ_JAYFEQ010000649.1:0-3976 GCF_055795085.1 Phormidium sp. CCY1219
AGGCTGGTCAGGTGGTTAGAAGTACAAGCCCCTGGCTTTAGACATGGGGTTGGTTTCTACGGAGTCCCTGACGGTTCTAGGGCTGAAAGTTTGGGTCGTATTTTAAGCAAGCGTGCCGATTCGGCTTGCTTGACTCGGGGGAGGAGGAGCCTCGGCATTCGGCGTTACCTTCTGGGGGGAACGAGTCACAAGTGACTAGGGTTTGGGAATCGTAAATGTCGAGGGAACTTTCTCGACGCTGGCCAACGATCGCGATCGCTGTGCCTTCAACGATGGCTCACCCCTGCGCGCCCCATGCTGCCAAGTGGCGCGACTTTCCCCCATGCTATCTCCCTGGGTTGCCAAAATCGATCGCCTCAAGGAGTGCGCGTTACCCGGTTGCGGAGGGGGCGATCGCCCCTGCAAAACTGCGATCGCCCGATTCAACCCATGCAAACTCAAGCCAAACAGCGGCAATAATTCTGCGATCGCGCCACCGCCGCCCATTCCCGCCTTGCGGCCCCTGCCCAGCCAAAATAAGTATTTTTACTTATCGCCATTGCGGGAAAAGCGTGTTATAGTAAGAGAACGTTAGGGCACGTAGCTCAGTGGATAGAGCATCAGATTCCGGTTCTGAGGGTCGGGGGTTCAAATCCCTCCGTGCTCGTTGAAAAGCTCCAAAAGAGGGGCGGTTGGTTAACCAACCGCCCCATTTTTATGGGCGAGAATTACCCTTCATCACCGCCTTTGCCTTGCACGCCTTTCACGATGCGGGACAGTTCGCTTTTTTCATCCACGGCGATGCGGGAGGGAGAACCGCTAATAATCCGTTCGTAGTTGCGGAACGAATCTTTAATTTCCGGACCTTTCTCGCTAATCGTGTACTCGCGAATCCCCTTATCGTGCCAAGACCCGCGCATTTTAAACACATTAATCGCCCGGGACATTTCGCCGCGAATTTCCACATACTGCAACATAATAATCGTGTCAGTAATCGTAGAAATATGGGACTCGGTAATCGAATGAGCGCCCATAAACTGGTCCGTAGTATTGGTAAAGAACCCGGTAATTTCCTCTTGCTTGGCGTATCCCGTTACCCCAATCACAAATTGGCGGAAAGCGTTATTACTCACTCCTCTAGCCAAAGCAGACAGAGAATCGATCGCAATTCTAGCCGGTTTAAAATCCGCAATTTCGGTTTTAATCATTTGCAAGTGGTCTTCCAACCCGGCAGATTCGGGATAGGCGCACAGAATTCTCAACAAATCCTTTTTTTCCAGTTCTTCAAAATCAATTCCCCAAGAATAGGCATTTCGCAACAACTGGGCGCGGGATTCTTCATAGGCAAACATCATGGCCCGACCGCCGTTGACACAGGCATCTTCGAGGAACTTGCTTACCAATAAGGTTTTGCCGGTACCCGTCGCACCTGTAGCGAGAATAATTGAATCTTTGAAAAAGCCGCCGCCGCACATTTCGTCGAGGGTTTTGACGCCGGAAGAGAGGCGGACATTGGAGGAGCGTTGGGTGAGGCGCATGGCCCCGAGGGGAAAGATATTAATCCCTTCGTGAGTGATAGTAAATGGATATTCTCCTTTCATGTGGGTAGTGCCGCGCAGTTTTAAGATTTCCAGAGTTCGGCGGCGGCGCTCTCCTTCCAAAACATTGCGGACGATAACCACATTATCGGAGACGAATTCTTCCACGCCAAAGCGGGCGACTGGCCCGTATTCTTCCACTCGTTCGGTGGTCATAATCGTGGTTGCGCCCACTTGTTTGAGGCGGGCGACCAAGCGAAAGATTTCCCGGCGGACTACGGAGGCGGCATCATATTGCTGAAATACTGCGGTTACGGAGTCGATGGAGACTCGTTTGGCCTTGTATTTGCGAATGGCATACTGGATGCGCTCGATCAAGGCAGAGAGGTCGAAATTACCGACCACATCTTGTCCTTCCGGGTCTGGGGAGGCATCGAGAATGAACAGTTTGCCGCGATCGATTAAATTTTGCAAATCCCAACCAAAGCTATAGGAATTTTTAATGATATCGCTGGGAGATTCTTCAAAGGTAACGAAGACGCCGGCTTCGTCGAAATAGGTAATGCCATTATAGAGAAATTGAATGGCAAATAATGTTTTCCCCGTACCAGAGGTGCCGCTGACTAAGGTGGTGCGTCCCACAGGCATTCCGCCATGACTAATGTCATCAAAGCCCTCAATCATGGTGCGGATTTTCTGGACTCCTGTGGGAAGACGTTCTTCTCCTTGTTCATTTTGGTGATTCAGAGTCATAGCTTTGGTGCTAAAAAAAGATAGAATACTCGGGATAACTGGGAAATTTTACTACAATTCATCCAGCTTGCCATCAGCTTTAACGAATTTCCGATCGCTTTGGCGGTTGATAGAGTGAAGCAAGGGGGCAAATCATGTGGGGGACCTACTGGATTCATCTTTGAACAAGTGACCGAGGACAAATCAGCAAGGGTGCCTATTCGGTCTGCTCATTGTTATAATAAAAGTCCGGGTCTTGTTCGCGCAGTTCTTCGTAGAGCAAATCTAAGCCGATCAATACCTTTTCGCGATCGGAGAGGTCGCCGATGATTTTGCGAACCGGTGGGGGCAAAATTTTTGATAACGTGGGGGTGGCCAAGATTTTATCTTCTTCGGCGAGTTGGGGATTTTTCAATACATCAATGACCTTCAGAGCGTAGACGCCTTCAAACTCTTGTTCTAGGATGTTTTTTAGGGTTTTCAAAGCCCGAACCGAGTTGGGGGTATTACCCGCCACGTACAGTTTGAGGACATAGGTTTTTTTTGAGGCACTCATACATTCAGGAGTTAGCAGTTTATAAGATTAAAGACAGGGGTCAGCGGGGTACTCTGCCAGTTCAAGACTCGCGGGGGATAGACCGCCGATACATTTCACACAGATGAGCTATTATATCAATTAATGTCAAGCGGTAGTCGAGCAAAATTTCTTCGCTGCGACCTTCCAGCTTGAGCTGTTTGGCGAAATCATCCATTAATTCCATGTGAACTTCTACGAGCTGGGTGACAGAGACATCTGCCAAGAAAGCGGTGTTAACGAAGTCATCAATTTGTTGATTGAGGGTGTTATCGTTATCAAAATAGTTGAGAACAATTTCCCGATAATCGGATTTGAGTTCTGCTAAAAACTGCTGCCGTTCGGCGGGAGGCAGATTGCGAAGAAAATATTTTGGTTTGCGTTTGTAGTACACGCCAAGGTATCCTAATCTTTCCCTCAATTTCTCGGCCAGACGCCGCTGCTGAGGCACGAGGAAAGCTTGAGTTGAGAGGTCGCTGTTGGAGTCTGGTGGCTGTTTGATGTTGTCGGCGAGGTTGGCGGAGGCACATAGGTCGAGGAATTGAGCGATCGCGCGTTCCACAAACCTCTGGACTTCGCTCATTTGCGCCCAAGAAAAATGGACTTCCGCCCGGTGATAAACCACCTCCGGGGTAACTGGATTGCCATTGTTCGCGGTGGGAACCGATCCCACTTTGGCGTCAGTGAGGTCTAAATCGGTTGGCGGATCCAAAGTGGGGGGAGTGGGGGAATCAGGATGAGCGATCGCGGCAGGTAATAGGATCCCGCGTTGACCCAACGCCGCCAGTAGGGAATTCAACTGGGCATCAGCTTGTAAAATCAAACAGTCGAGCTGTTGCTTTTGACCCTCGACAAAAGCCACAAACTCCTCGATAATCTGAAAATTTTTCACCACATAGCCATCGCCTCCCAAATACGGGGAGAGCGATTCTGCCAAGGATTCTGTAGGCGCAAACGTACAAATAGACAGTTTTGGTCGCAAAACGTGAATAAAAAAAATAAATGACTCGAGCGATCGCTACTGCAGCATTACTGCGAGATTGCCCAGCCCACGGAAACCGGAGGCTGATGTTTGATTTGATACTCCCTACGGATAAATCCGAGGGATTCTTAAAGAGTCCAAAGTCGGACTTTTAAAGGCGCTTTTCCCCAC
>NZ_JAYFEQ010000650.1:0-33232 GCF_055795085.1 Phormidium sp. CCY1219
ATCTCCACCCAGGACGTTAATGCAATGCATAGCTTGCTTAACTGCCCTGCCTGCACCATCGAGTTTCACCTCCTATTCTATCATTTCTGAACATCCTGTCAAGTTTTCCGGGGCGAGGAACAGTGTTAATTTTTATTAAAATAATGAGCGTCAAGCTACCCGAATTATCCACCAATGTTGCTACAACCTGCTCAGCGCACGAAACTAGACCCCTCTGACGATACCGAGTTTTACGCTATCCCCCGCTTTGTCACCCATGTAGATGAAGGGTTTATCGACCAACTGACGAATCTGTATCGAGAACGTCTCCAACCCCATACCCGCATCTTCGATATGATGAGTTCGTGGGTATCTCATCTCCCGGAGGAGATGGAATTCGCCCATGTGGAAGGTCACGGACTCAATGAGGCGGAATTGGCAAAAAATCCCCGCCTCGATCGCTTCTTCGTGCAAAATCTGAACGAAAATCCTCGCTTTCCTCTCCCGGATGAAAGTTTTGATGCGGTACTCAATGCGGTGTCTATCCAATATCTGCAACATCCAGAAATCGTGTTTGGCGAAATTCACCGCATCCTCAAACCCGGTGGAGTGGTAATTATCAGTTTCTCCAATCGGATGTTCTATCAAAAAGCCATTCAAGCGTGGCGCGATGGAACGGATAGGAGTCGTTTGCAATTGGTGAAAGGCTATTTTAATGCAGTGGAAGGCTTTACCCAACCAGAAGCGATCGCCCGTCAATCCGATGCGCCTTCTTTCTTGCAATTGTTAGGCATAGGCGGTGGCGATCCGTTCTATGCGGTTATCGCTTATCGCCGTTAAATTTACTGTGGTTGGTCATTGGTCATTAGTCATTGGTCATGTGGTCAATTGTCATTGGTCAATGGTCAATTCTCATTGGTCATTCGTCAATTGTCAATGACCAATGACTCCCTTTTAATTCAACTTAGTGGCCTCGATCTAAATCGGCCAAAACGGTGGCTATTGTGTGGCAAAATTGGGCATGGCATTGTCCGTTACTGGCCACCAAACATCCCCACTGACTGACATCTTTTTGATTGTAAACTAAAGGCGTGCCGTCGATATGGGTTAATTTTCCACCAGCTTCGGTTAAAATTAATTCTGGTGCGGCTAAGTCCCAATCTTTGGGGGCACTTTTGCCGGATAGGGAAATAAATACATCCCAGTCTTGTTCGACAATCGAGGCGATTTTATACCCGATACTGCCTAGTTTTTGTTCGATGTTTCCGGGCAATCTGTGCAATAGGCGGGTTAATCTTTCTTCCTTTCGCGATCGCCGGGTGACGATGCGTAAGTCTGGGAGACGATCGCGCGGGGAGACTTTCGCCCATTCGCGATCGCCACTGCGATCCTCCACAAATGTGCCGCCATTTTTGTGGGCGTAGTACAATTTGCCCGCTTCGGGCAATACCACCACCGCGACTACTGGTCTTCCTTCATAGACTAACGCAATATGCACCGCATATTTAAAGTTTCTTCGGATGAAGGCGCGGGTTCCATCAATGGGGTCAATTATCCAGATCCACCGATGTCCCAGGCGATCGCTTTCGGATTGGGTTTTGTAAGTCTCTTCGCTGAGATATCCAAACCCCTGAGTGCCAAAAGCAATTCTCAGTTGTCTCAATATGTATTCACTCGCCGCAATATCCGCATTGGTTACTGGCCCTTCTTGTTTGTGTTTGATTCTCAGTTCTCCGGGGGGTTGACTGTGATAATGAGATAAAATCTCCGCACTCCCCCATCCCACACTGCGCGCGATCGCTCCAATTTCGGCTATTTTCTCAATGCACATTTCCCGCATCCGCTTTCCCCCCGACTGATTTTTGGTTCATTACTTTCCTACAGCAACCCTTCCATGAATGTTATCCCGTAACGGCCACAATTTTCCCCTGAATTTTCCCTCGGTGTAGGGTGCATCAAATTGTTGGCCTCTGTTTTGTCTCGCGATCGCAAATTTTTTCCGGTTTCTTTAACAAATATTTACATTTTGGGCGGCAAAAAAAGGGGGGAAGGGGTTGACTTGGCACTTGATTTCTGGTATGCTCGGATTACAATGGGAATAGTGACAATTTTCGGGAAAGCTGTCACTATTCCCATTATGATATAAGCATATCACAAATTTCCCTGGCGCGCAACAACATTTGCGTCTTTTTTTAAGCCGATTTTTAAGGCGATCGCCGCCGGAAAGACGAGCATTGCTTTCCCAAGGAGTCAAAAGGAGTCAAAGGAGATAAAACTAAGATTGTCTGGCCCATTGTTCCCAATCATGGCGGGGGGAGAGACCTTGAATTTGCAAATCAATCTCGTAAAATTCAACGAATTGGAAGAGGCGCAGCAAACCGGCGCGAAAATTCTGCTGATGACTGGTAAAGCAGATAGTGCAAATCACCGGACTTTGGGAACGGACGTACACCAAACGCCGATCGCCTCGATTGCGAACCAACATCACCCTTGTCACCTTGCGCCAGGGAATAGAGATGCGCGGACTTAACGGACTGCGACGGACAATGGCGCGATCGCTAATTTCGATTTTAGCCGATAAACCGTCAGCGATCGTCAAAAACGGACTAGTTAATGCAACCCAAATTAAAGCCGTATCCAGAGAATTAACAACAAACGCCACGCAAGCGGAAATTAAATAAAACAATCCCAAACCCAACCCCATCCACCGATTGCGGGGTTTGAGAATCAGTATATCCTCTGGAGTGTTCATGTGTTCCGATAGTCCTAACCAGTTTGTTGATTCAATGGTACTCCCGAACGGGGGATTTTTCCATCCGACTGTAGGGAGAGTTTACAGCGTGGCGGGAAGAGATTTCATCCATTCGCGGGTACCAAATTGCTGACAAGCGTGGGAAGCAATTTGCGCCGCCGAAGCCAAAGCTGTGGGAAAATCTTGTTGTAAAATAAAGTGACAAAATGCGCCGTGAAAAATATCCCCTGCCCCTAAGGTATCCCTGGGGTTAATTTGCGGAACCGCTACCGTAGCGCGATCGCCATTGCTGAGGTATTGAATGGGATTTGCGCCGTCAGTAATGGCAATGTGGGGGATAGAGATCGCCTCGAGATAGGCAAAAACCTCCTGGCGGTTGTCACACTCGGGCGGATAAAAATTGGCCGAACAAACCGCATAATTGACAAAAGGCAAAACCTCTTCCAATCCGGGTTTCCAGCTTCCGCCATCGAGCACCACCGGAATCTGATGAGATTGGGCCAATTGCGCGATCGCAACGCTAGGGAGAATTTGATGTCCGTCAATCAGCACGATATCGAAATTTTGACATCGGTCTAGGGGCAGAAAATCGTTAGAAACCGGAGATTTAGTCGCATTAATCGAGACCACAGCGCGATCGCCACTTCCCGCCGTGACAATAATTGAAGAAACCGGGGGCGGTTCGGCGCGAGTGGGGTTTAAATCGGCCAGAGCGATGTTATACTGTTGTAATTCCTGACAAATAATCTGGGTCATTGGATGACATCCCATCACCCCGAGGATAGTGGGTAAATTGCCAAAATGACGAAATGCGATCGCGGCATTGGTAGCCGGTCCGCCAGCGCTAATCGTATAGTCATTTGCCACCAATTTATCGTTACTTTGGGGGAAATTTTCGGTCAGATAAACCAAATCGATGGTGACCAATCCGACAAATAATCCTTGTGTGGGCATGGGTTGAATTTTAAAGGGTTGGGATTTATTTTATAGCAAATTTTATAGGAATTAAATCGATGGGGTAAAATAACCACTGTTCCTTGAACTGGGTTGGTCAGAGTCCGGGTTTCGGGTCAGGGAAACGAACTGCAGGTTAGCAATGGTTTAAAATTGCCAGAGAGGATATAGAGTAGTTGTGGGGAAAAGATGGCAGAAAAAAGGGCAGATGGCGATCGCAAAAGGGGAATTCTCTATATTGTGGGAACGCCGATTGGCAATTTAGAAGACATGACCTTTCGCGGGGTGCGGATTTTGCGAGAAGTGGAGGCGATCGCCGCCGAAGATACCCGCCACACGGGGAAATTGTTGCAGCATTTCGAGATAACCACGCCGCAGATTAGCTATCACGAACACAACCGGAAGCAGCGGATGCCGGAATTAGTGGATCGACTGCAGGGAGGAAGCGCGATCGCCCTGGTTACCGACGCCGGAATGCCCGGAATTTCCGATCCGGGATTTGAGCTAATTCAAGCTTGTGGGGAAGGGGGAATTTCAGTTGTGCCCATTCCCGGACCGACAGCTTGCATCACCGCCCTAGTGGGGGCTGGTTTACCGGGAGAACGCTTCGTGTTTGAGGGGTTTTTACCCGTCAAGGGAAAAGCCCGCCAGCAGCGCCTGGAAGCCCTCCAGGGAGAGACGCGGACGATGATTTTATACGAAGCGCCGCATCGAGTGCGAAAAACCTTAACCGAGTTAGGGGAAGCCCTCGGGGGCGATCGCGCCATTGTTTTGGGGCGAGAACTCACCAAACTGCACGAAGAATTTTGGCGCGGTTCGATTGCCGAAGCGATAGCACATTATGGGGGAAATTGTCAACCCAAAGGAGAATTTACTCTAGTGATTACCGGGAGGGAGACTGCTGCGCCCGCGATCGGGGAACAGACCCTGAAAGCCGAGTTACAAAACTTAATCAATCGAGGTATGTCGCGATCGCAAGCCACCAAACACCTAGCGCAACACACCGCCCTTCCGCGCCGCCAGATTTACCAACTCGCCCTCACCATTGGCGAAGAGTCGGAGTAGTTAGCGGCGTCCCCCCGCAGGGGCGTCTCTAGCCCCCAGAAACGCGCTTGACCACCACCACGGTAATGTCATCGTAAATCTTATGAGAACCGATATGGCGCATCACGTCATCGACAATTGCCTGTTGGATTTCTGCAGCACAACGGTGCCAATTTTCGCTAATAATATCGCAGAGTTTTTCCAATCCATAAAGCACTTTGGCATCATTTTCCGCTTCCGTAATTCCATCGGTATAAAGTACCACCCCATCTCCGGGATTTAATTGCACTTGAGTCTGGGCGAAAAACTCTGCCACATCCAGAGATAAGCCAATCGGAAAACCTAAATCCAGGGTATCGATGCATTCCACCGTAGCATCGGCGCGCACCAGAATTACTTCTTCATGCTGCCCGCTGATGCCCAGGGTTCCGCCTACATAATCTAACAAGGCGAGGCTCATGTTTTTCTCGCAATTCATCCGCTGTAGGTTGGAGTAAAGGGTGCGGTTAATAATATCGAGAAAATTGCGATCGTCAGTTTCCTGGCTTTCCAGGAGGGTGCGAATTGCGGTTTGGGCCATCAGCATCAGCACGCCACTTTCCAACCCATGTCCCGTAACATCGCCGATGCCAATTTTCGTGTGATTGTCCCAGGGCAATACATCATAATAATCCCCGCCTACTTCATCTGCTGGTTTCATGTAGCCGGCAATTTGCAATTGGCGAATTTGCTGCAATTCTGCTGGTTTGGGGAGCATCATTTCTTGCAGGCGACGCGCCACATTGAGTTCAGCTTGCAAGCGCAGGTTTTCGGTTTTTAGGCGAACCAGATTCAAGTGAGTTTTAATGCGGGCGAGCAATTCGTCTTTAGAAATCGGTTTGGTGATATAATCGTTGGAGCCGGCTTCGAGTCCGGCGACTAAATCCGCCACTTGATTTTTGGCAGTGAGCATAATGATGGGGAGTTCGTCCATGCCATATTTTTGCCGCAGGATTTGACAGACTTGATAACCGGTCATGCGTGGCATCATCACGTCGAGCAAAATCGCATCGGGATGAGGTTGTTGTTGGATTAATGCCAGGGCTTCTGAACCGCTGGCGGCTTGGATGACTTGATAGTGGGCGTTGGAGAGATAGTTCACGAGAACCTGACGGTTGACTGGTTCATCATCGACGATTAACAGGCGGAATTTACTGTTAGTTTCCGATTCAGGGGGAAGGGTCTGGGTGGGTGGGGCCTCATCTGGGGCAATGGCGATCGCCTCCAACCGAGTAGCGATCGCGCGGCGTTTCGTTGGCGGGAGTGGCACTGACGGGGGATTTGACGAGAGGGGCAGGGTAAAGGTAAAGCGCGACCCTTTCCCCACTGTGGATTCCACCGCGATCGTTCCCCCGTGCAACTCCACCAGCTTTTTCGTCACTGCCAACCCCAACCCGGTCCCGCCATAAAGCCGCGCCGTGGAACCATCTCCTTGCTCGAAGGATTCAAAAATCGAGTCGAATTTAGTGGGGGGAATGCCGATGCCGGTATCGGAGACGGTAATGGCGAGATAACCCGACGGGGGATTGGTGAGGGGCAATTCGGGTTCCCCAGTTTCCCCTGCCTCATCGGGTACCACTTCCGCCGAGACTTCCACCGTACCGCTTTCGGTAAATTTAATCGCATTGCCGATTAAGTTGTATAAAATCTGCTGCACCCGATTTTCATCCGCCTCTACCGCCGGCAGTTCGGGGTGAAGGGTATTGATGAGTTCCACCGGCTTTTCGCCTATTAAGGGGCGAGAAAGGGTGAGGACAACTTCGGTGATTTCTCGCATTCCCACCGGCTTGAGTTGCAGTTGCAATTCTGCTTGTTTGATTTTGGACAAATCCAGGATATCGTTGACTAAATTAGTGAGTCGCAAGCCACTTTGGACGATGGTAGAGAGGTTGTGTTGTTGTGTTGGGGTGAGCGATCCGGTAGCCCCTTCGAGCATGGAATCGGCAATGCCAATTATGCCGTTGAGCGGGGTACGCAATTCGTGAGAGGTATTGGCGAGAAATTCGTCTTTGAGTTTGTCTAGTCGTCGCAGTTCGTCGGTGACGAGACGCTCTCGTTCCAGTTCTTGGCGTTGGAATTCGAGTTGTTGTTTTTGGGCTTTCGTGCGCCATTGCACGTAGGCTAAAACTGAGCCAATTAAGGCGAGAAGGTAGAGGGTATAGGCCCACCAGGTTTTCCACGGGGGCGGGGTGATGGTAATATGAATTGCGGTGCCTTGTTCGTTCCAGACGCCATCATTGTTGGAGCCTTTGACCCGGAAGGTATAGGTGCCGCCGTCGAGGTTGGTGTAGGTGGCATAGCGTCGCGTGCCGGCATTTATCCAGTCTTGGTCAAAGCCTTCGAGTTTGTAGGCATATTGGTTTTTGGCGGGGTTGGTGTAGTCGAGGGCGGCAAATTCAAAGCCGAAAAATCGGTCTTGGTAGGAGAGTTGGAGTTGGTGGGTTTCGGAAATGGCGCGATCGAGAGTGACGGTTTCGTTGAATTTTTTAAATTGGGTGATGACCACAGGAGGAATATGGGGGTTGTCTTGGATGCGATCGGGATAGAAGAACGTAAATCCTTCTTCACCGCCAAAAAATAATTGTCCGCTAGGGCTTTTGAAATAAGCGAGTACGTTAAAATGATTTCCCGGTAGCCCTTCATCTGGGGTATAGTTTCTAAAGGTTTCCGTTTGTGGATTGAATTTCGATAATCCTTTGGAACTGCTCAGCCAGAGATTTCCTTCATCATCAGGCAGCAGGTTAGCTAAATAGGAGGTTGCCAGACCATCTTCTTCGGTGTAGTGTTGAAAGGTTTCAGTTTCGGGGTTAAATTTATTCAATCCGTCTTCAGTTACAATCCACAGAATGCCCGATGGATCCTGATAAATGCACACGACTCGGTTGCTGCTGAGGCTTTGGGGGTCTTCCGGGTTATGAGCGTAATGGGTAAAGGTTTCAGTTTCGGGATCGAATTTATCGAGTCCCCCACCATAGGTGGCAATCCAAAGATAACCCGAATTGTCTTCACGCACGGACAAGATTAAATTTTGACTGATGCTATTGAGGTCATCGGGATCGTGAACCCAGGATTTAGCTTTGCCGGTTTCGGGATCGAATTCATTTAATCCTCCCCCAACTGTCCCTAACCATAACCGGCCCGAGGAATTTTCCCGGATGTTTAGAATGGTACTATCGCTGAGGCTGTTAGGGTCATTGGGATCGGGTTTGTAGGTGATAAATTTTTCAGTGGTGCGATCGAATAAGTTTAATCCGGCATCGGTGCCGATCCATAGTCTCCCCGATGAATCTTCATAAATCGACCACACGCTATTACTGCTTAAGCTATGGCGATCGCTGGGATTATGTTTGTAATGCTGAAATTTTCCGGTTTGGCGATCGAATTTATTTAATCCTCCATTGGTGGTTCCGATCCAAACGACGCCCTCTCGGTCTTCATAAATCGACCAAACGGCGTCACCGGACAATCCATTGGGATTATTGTTGTCAAACCTGTAAGCTGTAAATTTTTGTTTACCGGGATGGAAGTGGCTCACGCCTCCCATCCAAGTTCCCACCCACATGCTATCAGTGCTGTCTCGATAAATTGACAGCACATTGTCACCGCTCAAACTATTGATATTTTTGGGATTGTTAGAATAATGGGTGAAGGTTTCCCGGGCAGAATCTAGGATATCGATGCCTTTACCCGTATAACTCGCATCCCACGTTCCCGAACCAATCCACAGTTGTCCCGAGGCATCTTCAGCAATGGCGCTGACGCTATCAACACTGAGACTATTGGGATTATTGGGGTTATGTTGGTAGTGGGTAAATTTTCCAGTTGTTCGGTCAAACTGATGGAGACCGTTCCTCTGAGTGCCAATCCACAGGTGGTGGGAATTATCTTCATAAATAACCGTGACTGGGTGAGGGGTTGCTGAAGGAAAAGGATTCAGTCGATCGCTGTAGTGGATAAATTGATTCGTTTCTCGGTTAAAGGTATGGAGTCCGCCGCCCAAGGTGCCAATCCAGAGTTCCCCCGCTGAATCTTCATAGATGGCACTGACTGCATTATCGCTCAAACTATGGGCCTGATTGGAATGATGAGTATAGTGGGTAAATTGATTCGTTTCGCGGTTGAAGCGATTGAGTCCGCCGCCTTGGGTGCCAATCCAAAGGGTTCCGGAGGAATCTTCATAAATTGTACTAACTTGATTGTTGCTTAAACTTTTGGGATCGTTCGGGTTGTGGAGGTAGCGAGTAAAGGTTTCGGTGACGCGATCGAAGGCATTGATTCCGCCAGTTTGGGTGCCAATCCAGAGAATGCCAACATGGTCTTCATAGATGGCGGAAATCCAATTATCCGATAAGGAATTCGGGTTGTTGGAATCGTGCTTGTAGGTGGTCAAGTCGTATCCATCATATTTATTCACCCCTTCTTGGGTGCAAAACCAGAGAAATCCTCGCGAGTCTTCTAGAATGCAGTTGATGCCGATTAATCCGTTGTCCGTGGAGAGGCGATCGAATTGTAGGGTAGCCTCTGGTTGGGCATAGGCAGTAGGGGATCCGCTTATCCACAGGATTATGACCAGTAACAGAGAAATTAACCCTCGGAAAATGCGGTCAGCGTTTTGATAACTTTGGCTTCGGATGTTCATGCGATCGCCTCTAATTATGGATCGAGCAACAGGTGCTATTGCTCTCGGCAGATTGACCCCCAACTCAAGGGCTGGAGTTTAAACGAACCCGCCCCCGGCTTTTTATATGATAGTATAGGGGGCGAGTTCTTCTGCGGCAACAAGGGGTCTGTTCCTGCTGAGTGCGAACCCTTGGGCATGGAAGTGTGGTTATCGATAAACGGAGAGAATCTCGCGGCTCATCTGGGTGTAGTCACCATCGTAGCGGGTGACGTCATAGCATCCCAGGGGATTGTCCACCAGATTTAGACGGCATTTTTCGCAATAGGTACAAGGTTTGTCCGGACTGTCTTTGCCTTCGGCAAAGATTTTCGGCAGGTTGGGGTTGGCAATTAAGGCCCGGGCGATGGTTACTGCGTCGCAACAACCTTCCGCGATCGCTTTGCGGATGTAACTGGCGCTTTGAAATCCTCCGGTACAGAAGATGGGAATCCGCACGGCTTTTTCGATCTGTTGGACTTTCTGAATGTGTTCTCCTTCGATGTCTAAAGGAAAATTGCCAGAGGGACGATCGGCAACAGGCAATTTACTCCCCAGGTGAAGGGCATCTGCCCCGGCGCGTTCGATCCACTGGCATAACTGAATTTCGCGATCGCGGGTTTCCAACGCATCGATTTTCACCTGCAAGTGAAAATCTCCCCCGACTTGGGTGCGGATTGCTGTGACGATTTCGAGCAAAAACCGCGATCTGTTCTCGAAAGACCCTCCATATTCATCGATGCGATGATTCACGGTGTCACTGAGGAACTGCCCGACTAGATTGGCGATTGAATTGAGGCGACCGTTTGTTTCATCTTCGAGCAACCGCCCGGTTCCACTTTTCGTAGCATCCACTTCCACACCATCGAGTCGTGCCTCTCGCGCTCTTCTGGCTGCATCTGCAAAGCGATTTACGATCTGCTGGATTTTCTCGGGAGCAATGGTTTGACTGAGGGCACCGAGATGACTTCCACCATAACTCAGCTGCGCGATGTATTTGCAATCATAGTGATGGACGGTTTGGGCAACCTGTCGCCAAAATGGAATTTGTTCGTCGCGATCGAGGGTGGCACAATTGGGGGCAATTCGCCCCGTGCCACAAACGGGAACGACACAGGAGAGAATTGCCCCGACTCCCCCACGAGCGAATTTTTCTTCCCACTTGAGACGCGCCGTAGTGCCAGTCCCATCGGGATTATCGAAATTTCCGTAAGTATTCGATCTCAAGATCCGATTTTTCAGGGTAAGGTTGCGACACTGAAGCGGTGCAAAAATAATATCCGATTTCATTTTTAATTGTCCTCGCGATCCGGGAGTACGACTCAATACAAAAAAAGTGCCTTCTCGAAGTCATCCCGTACAACCAGGACGCTACCGTAGGCACTCGGTTTTTTTGACGAACTTGCCCGCGAGCGATCGCCATTCTGAATGAATTTTGCAACCTGCCGAGGCTCATCATTTCTCACATCCGGCGCTCGGCTTCAGGAATCCCCGAAACCGCCAAGGAGCGCGGGCGTTTTATCGCGTCAAATCAAACACAAAATTCTCCAAACTGTCTGCTGCGTTCGTCGCGCAACAGTCGCAGGTAGTTTTCTTCGCCGCCCGCGCGGATTAAGTCTTTTTGCTCTTCAGTCAAGTCATACTCGCTCAAGATAGACTCTATATCATTTTGATATTGGCGAAATTTTTCCGGTTCTTCCGCCATATCAGCCAGGAGTTTATATAGAGCAGATGCCATAATTGCTGTTTCCTCTTTTGATGAACAACCCTACCTGTCAGAATAAGTGAATTTATCAATTGCAAACCGAGTTCTGCATTATTCTACCATTTATTGTTGAAAACAAACTCCCTATTATCATCAAAAAAATAAATATTTATTTGACCAAATTAATACCCTGCTTATTGATTATCCAATCATCAGCAAGTTCGGCTGATTTATTGTTATTTTCAAACAAACCCATCGGCAAATTGGCTATTTCTCGCATTTCCCTCCATAGCGATAGGGGCACGGCAATGCTGCCGTACCCCTTGCATTTCCCAAAACCCCCGGGGGCGATCGCGACGATTACAGCGAATAAACCTGCCCGTCAATCAACACCCGCGTAATGCCCTTTTCTTGCAAATACGCACTGGTTTTTTGCAGCATTTGCCCGTCGGGCATTTTAATCACTCGTTGATTGCGAGCGCAGAATCGTCGCGCCACTCGGTGATTGTCAAAAATCGGCAGAGTTTTTTCTTGCACTTCTTCCCGAGGAATTTCCCCGAGTTCGCCAAACTCTTTCAGAGGACGAGTAATCAACTCCCCACCTTTATCCACCACAAAATAGCAGGTTTTCGGCAACTCAGCGTCGGCGAGGGGGATGACTTCCACAAAAGGAGAAGGGCGAGAGCGGCGCTGAGTTAACAGGGCATCTTCGTCCCATTCTTCATCCTCATCCTCATCCTCATCCTCGTCGTCTAAGTCTTCCTCATCGAGCAAATCTTCCCCGAGCATTTCCCGGAGGGCGCTAGCTTCCATTGCCTCATAATTTTCCTCAAAGGCATCTTCATCGGTGTCCTCTTCATCGAAATCCGCGTCTTGCGCCGCCGAAGAAGAGCGTTTGCGAATGCGGCGCGTACGCGCATCGCGCAAAGACTCTTCCTCTGAGGCTTCCTCAGACCCTTCCGGCGAACCTTGAAAGCGACCGGCGCGCTTTTGCTGAATCAGGGATTCGTATTCCTCGTCCGATAAACTGCTTCTGAGGATGCGGCTTATCGTGGAGCTACTCACCCCATAGCGACTCGCCAGGGTTAAAGTGGTTTCTCCGGGCTGTCGATAGAGGTCGAGGATTTCTCTTTTATCAGAATCGGAAAGTTTTCGAGAACTCATGCCGCATCAGGGGGGTAAACAGCGTGGATAATCAGGGGAGCCAATCGAACGCGCCTGGGACAGTCGGTGGCTGGGGTGCGGTGGGGGAAGGCGCTTTTCCACAGAAGGGGCAAAGCGTCGCCCCGGTTGAAACTGGGAGTTTAGTCCGACGAAGAAGAAGAACCGCCGCGTCGGCGTCCCCGAGAGCGAGAGCGAGTGGAGATGTCGTATTCAAGGACCGCACCAATGGCAAACAACACGCCACTAAACACCCAAAACACTTCTAGCAAACTGCCGCTTTGGTAGTCTGCCACGCGGGATTCGGCATATTTAAACCACATATCGGCAATGTAAAGGGAAAAGGTAGCTGCCGCAATCATCCGCCAAGACTGGGAGAAGCGTCCGCCCCAGAAAGCCAACAACAAAGCGGTGGCCAAAATCAGGAGCAACACATCCATCACCACGTAAAACAAGCCGACATATTTCGAGTAGGGGGACAAGAAGTTATCGATCGCCTTAGCCACTCCATATCCCGGCACCGAGGACTCTTGCTCTGCTGCTACGGGGGGAGCTTGAGCGGCGGGAGTTTCGGCGGTGGTGGGTGCGGGAGCCACTTCTTCGATGGGGGTAGGGGGCACGGCTTGTTGCAGGTCGGCGTTAGGGGGAATGGAGAGCCACCAGGCGAAGGCTCCCCCGGCGAGGGCGATCGCCACCAACACGCCCCACTGCCACAGTTCCAGATTCAGTTTCCGGGAAGAAACCGCCAGCACCATGCCGATGGTCAGGGCCACATAGGTGGTGGCATAGAACAGATCTCCGAGGGACACATCCGGGTCGAGACCCCAGTACAGTTCCCACAGACCGAAGAGCACGCCGCCTAAGAAATAGCCAATCATGCCGATCCCGATCGCCAACCAGACATTGCGTCCGCTGACAATCTGAGTGGATTTCCAATTTCTAAAACACAAAATCGCTGCTGCTAGGAATGCAATCCACTCGAAAATATAGGTCCCAATCGAGTACCACAAGGGCAACTCGGCATCGGGGGAGTGAGGAATGCTAAACAGCAGAAAAAATAACAGGGCTAAGACAGCCCAGGTAATCCCGCTAACGACAAGGGTCCGCGCTGAGAATAACGGTTGAGAAGGGGTAAACTTTTCTGAGCTTGTTCGCATAAGAATCGCCAAATCGGTAACTGGGCATCGGAGTTTTTGTCAACAACTTTCTTTAAAATGCAAGAGCTGAAAGATTTTGATAACGTGCCGACTGTCTCCAAACCCCTGGGGGGGGGTGGCTCCCCGGCTAGGAGGTAGACCACAAATCGCCCAGGGGAGACTGGTTGAGCCAGTCGATAAACTGCTTGCGTTCGTTGGCTGGCATATCTTCTAAGATATCGATGGCTCGCTCGACGAAACTGGTATTGCCAAAATAGTCTTTCCCCAAACGATGCAGTTCTTGCAATAAGGTATTCAGGTGATGTTCTTGCCAAGGGGGCATTTTGACTCCCCCCAGGGGATCCACCTCCAGCCAATTTTTCACTGCATCTGGAGTATCGGCTTGTGGGAATTTCCATTTTTTAAAGATCTCGGCGATCTCTTTTTGAAAAGACCCTGCCTGTCGATTGCCGAGCAAATCTTCTATATCGAAGAACACCGCTTGAAGCATTAAGAGAGAAGCTTGAGTAAACAGAGGCGCTGCAGCCACTCCCCCTTGCGGGTCATCGGCGATCTGTTCGAGACGGATTTTGCCCCAAACGCTGTAGCGATCTGTTTCTTCAAGCAGGACGCAAGCTTTCCCACGGTTATCGGTTAAATCCCTCCAAAAGGCTCTTGCTTCTTCCGCCTGTTGAGCGCTGAACACGTTTATTAAGCGAAAGGTCTGACCTTGATAGTTCAGAATCGGTACTTGCTGACCCGTTTTCGGGTGCTGAAGACCCGTGATTTCAACATCCTGACGTTTCAGAATAAACATGACGCTGCCAATAGAGTTCTCGTGGCCTGTGGGTGCGGTGGGTGTTCGATGGAAATGACGCTTGCTAGAATTTAGACATCAGTCTGCTTGGTGTCAAGCTTGGGTTAAACTGGGCAAGGCACGCGATGGTCAGCGGACTCGCGCTGCTTGTGGCAACGCGCTCAGCAAGCGCTCATTTTCCGGACGAGGCATTCAACGCCGCGATCGATACCTATCTTACTCTATGCTTTATCAATAAATTTTCCCAACTTGTGATTCCCTGGCTCAAATGGTGGCCACAAGTCCGCCAGTGAGTGCGGGGGTTGGGTGAAAAGCAATTTGTCCGCCAGGGCGGGCGATCGCCACTTTAGCCCTGGCTATCTGTCGGTGCCTTGCCTGGGAAACACAACCGGGGCAGGCCACCCCGCTGCGTTCTTCCCTCGCCAACCTCTGGATGCTGATGACCTTAATGTTAATTTATCCTCTAAGCTCCCCGCCAGTTGCCTGATTTCTCCCCTGAAAAATAATCTTGACAAATTCTTGGCCAAACAGCCGTCTTTTTTGATACGATATAGAAATGTCCGGTGGCTGTAGCATTTTTGGCCGGGGCTTCCCTCTCAATCGGCGGGAACGACTCTGAGCCGCCACGCCGGATTCCCTTGCAGTTTGGGTGCGTAACTCAGCTGGATAGAGTAGCGAACTTCTAATTCGTTGGTCGCAGGTTCGAGTCCTGCCGCACCCGTCGAGTCTTTTACCCGCTTTCTTCCCGTCACGGTTTTTCCCGAGGGCGGCGGGTTGCCAATGGCTTGCATGCCCTATCTACGCCCTCTGGAAAGGGTTTCTTGCCCTCTCAACAAAAAAGACGCGCCGCAGCGCGTCTTCTCGAAAAGCCCGTGACGAGGATTGAACTCGTGACCTCACCCTTACCAAGGGTGCGCTCTACCACTGAGCTACACGGGCAATTTTATTTGATTGTGGTGGGCCGGGCTGGATTTGAACCAGCGTAGGCATAGCCAGCGGATTTACAGTCCGCCCCCATTAACCACTCGGGCACCGACCCGTTTTTGTCCACAATTATTAATGGTAGCACAAGCAACTGGAATGTCAACCCTTTTTTTAAATTTTTTTTGCCGATGCCCAATCCTCGGGGTTGGCTGCCGAGTTTCAAGGGGCTGAAACCCTTACTCGGTTGGGGTTTAGCTGCGCGAATTTCGGCGAGGGCGCGCGCCACCTTGGGGGGAGGTGCCGCCACTGCGACGGTTGAAGCGCATGGGAAAATCGCTTTCGTCGTAGATTTCGCCCACCAGTTCTTCTAGGATATCCTCTAAGGTCAGCAACCCAACGGTGCCCCCATATTCATCCACCACGATCGCGATATGCAAGCGCTGCTGCAACATTTCTTTGAGCAGATCCGCTACGCGCTTGGTCTCCGGAACGTACACCGGCGGATCCATCGCCACCGTCACCGGGGCATTGTCGATTTCTTCTTTTTGATAGGCTCTTAATTGCTGAATGGCGCGTTTCAGGTGAACCACGCCGACGATGCGGTCTTTGGATTCTTCCTGTACGGGAATCCGAGAATAGCCGGTGTCCAAACACAGGTCTACTAAATCCTGTAATGTCGCTTCATGGGAAATGGTTCGCATTTCGATGCGGGGTTTGACCACTTCCCGGGCGCTGAGACTGTCTAGCATCAGGGCTTTGTTGAGCAGTTGATGCTTATATAAATCTAACTGACCTCGCCCGCCGAGGATGTCAATCATCAGTTCGAGGTCTTTTAAGGAGGATTCTCCCTGCTGTACGGCGCTTCCCTGGAGGAGGCGAATGACGCGCTGGGTAATTAGTTCTAAAAACTGGACGATGCCGAGAATCGAAAGTAGGCGCGAGAGCCAGTAAATGGGACTAACTGCGAGTTTAAAATAGGGAATGACGTTGTTAATGGCTAAAGATTTTGGGGTGATTTCGCCAAAAATCAGCACCAGAAAGGTGACGACGGCGGTGGCGACTCCCAAGCCGGCATTGCCCAACCAGATGGCAAATAGGTTGCTGGTCAAAATGGCGGAAAAGTTATTGACCAGGTTGTTGCCCACCAGGAGGGTGGTGATAAACCGGGTGCGTCTTTGCAGCACCAAGGTAAAGATGCGGGTGGGGTCTCCTTGTTCTTTGATGAGCGATCGCAGTTTGAGATTGTCTAGGGCGGTAATCGCTGTTTCTGCCCCGGAGAAGAATCCCGACAGGATCATCATCAAAACCAATACCCCAATATCGAGCCAAATATTTCCCAATAGGGGGCTGATTTCCGAGACGGCGAACAGATAACTCTCAAGAGGTGAAGAAATCACGGTGGCGCTGCAGGCGAGTAGAACAGGGGTCAATCGAGGGCGATCGCGGCGATCGCGCCTCGCGAGGGTTTTAGATCGAAATAAGCTGAAACTGCTTGGGGATTGGCAGTTTCAGCTTGGGGCGTGCCAAGGTGCGGCACAACTGCGGTATTGCGGCGGGATATTCGCCGAGCTTTGAGGGCGCGGAGAATCTGTTGGATTAGTTAAAGGCGTAGGCAGATTGCAGTGCCCACCAAAGCAGAAAGCTAATCCCACCTAAAATTAGTACCGATGAGAGCGCGATCGCCAAGGGGCTATCGGCTCCTTTGAATTTCATAATTCCACGATTTAAGTCTGACATGGCGCATTGTCGATCCTTATTCAGCCATATAATTTAATCATAGCTGGCTCCCTTCTGGTGGGGGATGACGAACCTGACTTGTCAAATCCGGTGGACTTTTTTATCCCTCCCAGATTTCCCCCCCTCTACACCGAAGCAATTTTCCCGACTTGGATGGTGGATTGGACAATTTTATCATAAGGCCACTGACATGCCTTTAGAAAAATTGGCAATTGAGAATTGGAAATTGGAAATTGGAAATATTGAAAATGGAGGCGGGAGGGTGGGTAGGGCAGATTCTCGCCAGCCATCCACAGGGGAATGAAATGCCCCGGGTGCGGGGTAGGGGGCAGATTCGCCGACCCTTAGCAAATCGGAGTGGGAGAAGATTGTGGTTTTTGCGGAAAAAAAATTAAGAATTGGCGGATCGAATGTTAAGCTAGGTAAAGACAACGTTCGTTCGTGAAGCCGCAAGGCGCGCGCTGGAGGAGATAGAGGATACAGAGAGGCTCGATGGCGGGAACGGATTGCCATTGACAGCATGAGGACCGAAGCGGGCTATACTGTAGTTTAATAAACATAACAACGTTAGTCGGAGCAGAATTGCTCGACCGGGAGAACCATTAGAATAAGTCAAACCAAGATTAACTGCATGGGCAACAAGCCAACGATTGCAATTTCTCATCTGGGCTGCGAGAAAAATCGCATTGATAGCGAACACATGCTGGGTCTGCTAGCACAAGCAGGCTACGCAGTGGATACCGATGAAGAATTAGCAGATTACGTCATCGTCAATACCTGTAGTTTTATCCAAGCGGCCCGAGAAGAATCCGTTCGCACCCTGGTAGAATTAGCGGAGGCGGAGAAGAAGATTGTCATTACTGGCTGCATGGCGCAACACTTCCAAGAGCAGCTATTAGAAGAATTACCGGAAGCGGTAGCGCTGGTGGGCACAGGGGACTATAACAAAATCGTAGAAGTCATCGAACGGGTGGAAACCGGGGAAAGAGTCAAGGAGGTTTCAGCGGAACCGACTTACATCGCCGACGAGACCACGCCGCGCTACCGGACGACCACCGAAGGGGTGGCGTACCTTCGGGTAGCGGAGGGATGCGATTATCGCTGCGCGTTTTGTATTATTCCACATTTAAGAGGAAATCAGCGATCGCGTCCGATCGAGTCGATTGTGGCGGAAGCGAAACAATTGGCCTCAGAAGGGGTGCAAGAAATAATCTTAATTTCGCAAATCACCACGAACTATGGGGTAGACATTTACGGAGAACCGAAATTAGCGGAATTGCTGCGCGCCCTAGGAGAGGTGGACGTGCCGTGGATCCGGATTCATTATGCCTATCCCACGGGGTTGACGCCGAAAGTGATGGCGGCGATTCGGGAAACGCCCAACGTGTTGCCATATTTGGATTTACCCTTGCAACACTCCCATCCGGAAGTGCTGCGACGGATGAATCGTCCTTGGCAAGCGGGGGTAAATGATAGTATTATAGAGAAGATTAAAACAGCGCTACCGGATGCGGTATTGCGAACCACCTTTATTGTTGGGTTCCCAGGCGAGACGGACGAGCACTTCGAGCATTTGCTGCAGTTCGTTCGGCGTCATGAATTTGACCATGTGGGTGTCTTCACGTTTTCCCCAGAAGAGGGAACCCCCGCGTACAATCTGCCGAACCAACTGTCGCCAGACGTGATGGAGGCTCGTCGGGATATCCTGATGCAAGCGCAACAGCCGATTTCTTGGAAAAAAAATCAAGCGCAAATCTCAAAAGTGGTCGATGTATCGATCGAGCAACACAACCCAGCTACGGGAGAATCAATCGGGCGATCGGCGCGATTTGCCCCAGAAGTGGATGGGGTCGTGTACGTTCGGGGAAACGTTCGATTAGGATCGATGGTGCCAGTGGCGATCGATGATGCAGATGTTTACGACCTGTACGGTCATGTTGCCACAGCAGCAGACCTAGTGCAAAGACAACCCGCGCGGATGCTCTAACGCCTGAGAAGGTCAGGGGCAACCGAGAAGGGTGTGAACCATCAAAACCGTCTTTGACAGAAGCCAAAGCAATTGAATGCGATTTTAAAAGACTGTTAAAGACAAGCTCGCAAGGCACCTTCACCGCTGTCAATCAGCCGTGAG
Organism: Phormidium sp. CCY1219; assembly: GCF_055795085.1. Taxonomy (NCBI): domain Bacteria; kingdom Bacillati; phylum Cyanobacteriota; class Cyanophyceae; order Oscillatoriales; family Oscillatoriaceae; genus Phormidium; species Phormidium sp. CCY1219. The sequence goes on from NZ_JAYFEQ010000650.1 coordinate 19,037, forward strand.
TGCGGTGCGAGTGGAAAAGAAAGTTAGCGATCGTTGCGATACCGAATTCGGAGAAAGCAACGAAAAGTAACACAGACAATCTGCTGATGTCAATCAGTATAAATACCATATCTAGTTTGATGAGCTACATGGAAAGTTTACGCGCTCTGTACCCCGAACAACTGACCTCTTGCAATATGTAGCTTCAAAAAAAGAGAAATGGTATTCGCTGCTTCAAAGCAGCTCCAAAACTCAGACGTTTGTAGGAGAATAAATGACAGTTACATTTGAAAGTCTTGGGATTTCAGAAGCTCGCGTAACACACTTAGAAAAAAAAGGGTTTGTAGAACCCACAGAAATTCAAAAAGAGGCAATCCCCAAACTCCTGGCGGGGGAAGATGTGGGAGGACAAGCACAAACCGGTACCGGGAAAACGGCGGCGTTTTCTCTGCCAATCCTGGAGCAGATCGATATCGAGAACCGGGAAGTGCAAGCCCTGATCCTGACCCCGACGCGGGAACTGGCGATGCAGGTGTGTAATGCGATGCGGGATTTGAATGGCGATCGCCGCTTGCGGGTGTTCGCCGTGTACGGTGGGTCTTCCATCGAGCGCCAGATTCAGCGATTGGAACGCGGCGTCCAGATTGTGGTAGGAACGCCGGGACGAGTGCTAGACCTGCTCAATCGGGATAAACTCAACCTGGATAGCCTGACCCATTTGGTCCTGGATGAAGCCGACGAAATGCTGAGCATGGGCTTTATCGATGACGTGGAAAAAATCCTGGCGAAAGCGCCCACCGAGCGTCAGACGGCCTTTTTCTCCGCCACGATGGATGCGTCGATTCGCAAATTGATGCAGAAATTCATGCGCGATCCGGTGACGGTGAAAATCGAGCAACGGAAAGCAGCGCCCAAACAGATCGAGCAACGGGTGTACATGGTGCCCCGGGGCTGGTCGAAATCGCGATCGCTGCTGCCCATTCTCGAATTAGAAGAACCGGAAGCGGCGATCGTCTTCGTCCGCACCCGACGGTCCGCCGCCGAACTGACCAGCCAACTGCAAGGGGCAGGTCACAGTGTGGATGAATACCACGGCGACTTGAACCAGTCCCAGCGGGAACGCTTGATCTCTCGCTTCCGCAAACAACAGGTGCGCTGGATCGTGGCCACGGATATCGCCGCCCGAGGGTTGGATGTGGACCACCTGACCCATGTGATTAACTACGACTTGCCCGATCACGTGGAAAGCTACGTCCACCGGATCGGACGCACCGGTCGTGCCGGTCGCGAAGGGATCGCCATCTCCCTGATTCAGCCGTTCGATCGCCGCAAACTGCAGCAAATCGAGCGTCACATGCGCCAAAATCTGAAAATCAGCTCGATTCCCACCCGGGCGCAAATCGAGGCAAGGCATCTGGAAAAACTGCAAACTCAGGTGCGCGAAGCCCTCAGCGGCGAACGTCTGGCCTCCTTCTTGCCGATTGTGGCACAGTTGAGCGAAGAATACGACCCGCACACGATCGCGGCGGCGGCGTTGCAAATGGCCTACGATGGTACGCGACCCAACTGGGCGAACGAGTACGACGAAGATCCGCCGCAAGAATACTACGATCGCAAAGGACCTCGCCGCAACTCTCGGCGCTCCTCGCGTCCCACGCCGAAACCGATCAAACGCTCCAAAAAATCGAAGGTCTCTTCGCGCGAAGCGATCGGCGATCGGCAATAGAGGACTCGAGCATCCGCGATCGGCCCAGGGGAACCCGTACTTCCCCGGGCAACGATCCCCCCAGTAGAGAGGCTCGATACCGCATTTCTAGATCAAAACCCAATTAACCTCAGTCGGTTTGCAGCAACACTGCAGCCGACTATTTTTTTGAGCCGCAGCGATCGTATGTGCAACTCAGGGGGTATTCCTCTTTCCCCCCAGGGGGGAACGCCCTCCCGGAGGCTCCACTGAGCTGACGCTCTAGAGTGGCGATCGCAACGCTTGCAGATAAGATATCCTATTTGTATCGTTCTTTATTCCCGGTGAATTTATGAACAGAATTCATGCCAGAGGAATCATCCGGGGAACCTGGAGGAGCGCGATCGCCCTCGAATTTGCGATCGTTCTCACCCTCCCCTTACCCACAGGAGCGCAAATCGTTCCCGATCGCACCCTGCCCGCCAATTCCATTGTCACCCCAGAGGGGACAACAGTTGTCATCACCGGCGGCACTTCATCGGGGAGCAATTTGTTTCACAGTTTCAAAGAGTTTAACGTTCCCACCAATCACAGCGCATGGTTCGATAACAGCTTACAAATTCAAACGATTTTCACCCGCGTGACCGGCGCAAATGTTTCTAACATTAATGGCGTAATTCAAGCCAACGGTACGGCCAACTTATTCCTCCTCAACCCCAATGGAATTATTTTCGGTCCCAACGCCGCATTAAATATCGGCGGTTCCTTTCTCGGAACCACCGCCAATACGGTTGTGTTTGCCGATGGTAGCGAATTCCGGGCGGGAGACGCGCAAACCGACACTCCCCTGCTCACGGTCAGCATTCCGGTGGGACTGCAGTATGGAAACAATGTAGCGGGAATTGAAATAGCCGGGGCGAACTTGCAGGTGCCAGGGGGAGAAACCTTGGCTCTGGCGGGGGGAGATATCGCGATCGCGGGAGGAAACCTGGTGGCGGTGGGGGGTAATATAACACTTGCTGCCTCGGGTTCCTCTACCAATATTATGGTAAGTGAGAAGCATTCATTGCAGCTCGGAGAGGGCGAACGCAGAGATATCGCTCTGGCCGATAGAGTTACCCTCACAACAATTGCCGATGGCGGCGGCGAAATCTCACTTCAAGGTAGAAATATCGAGATGGCGAGCGGCAGTCAGGCGATCGCCGGCATCCAGAGCCTTTCCCAGACGCCGAACGCCCGCGCCGGGAACATCACCGTGGATGCCACGGGAACCTTGACCCTGGGAGCATCCAGCGCGATCGCCAATCAACTGGGCTATAACGCCCTGGGCACCGGCGGCGACATCGAACTGCGGGCACGGTCTCTCTCCATGCGCGATGGAGCGCAGGTGAGCAACCTCACTTACGGACGCGGCAATGCGGGTCGCGTCTCGGTGCGAGTCGGGGAAGCCGTCGAACTCACTGGCACGGGAACCGGGATATTTAGTAACGTGATGCGCGGCACGTCCAACACTATCCCTTATACGGGAATTGGCAATAGCGGCGGTATCGATATCCAGGCGCGATCGCTCTCCCTTGGCGATGGCGCTCAATTGCAGTCGAACTCTGCCGGCGAAGGTAATCCCGGGTTAGTCTCCCTGCGGGTGAACGATACCGTCACCCTTTCCGGCGCGGGGACGGCAATATTCGGGAATGTGACCGGCGCGGGGGTTGGCGATAGTGAGGGAATCGAGATTGAAGCGCGATCGCTGAATATGAGCGATGGGGCACAACTGATTTCCAGCAACCGGGGAAATGGCAATGCGGGGAAAATTGTCGTGCGATCGCAAGGCACCGTAGCGCTGCGCGGCAGGGATACGGGGATTTTAAACAATGTGTTGTTAGGCAACAGTGGCGGCATCGAGATTCAGGCCGGCACTCTATCTCTCGTCGCGGGGGCACAATTGCAAGCGATCGCCTCCGGACCGGCAACCGCAGGCGCGATCGCCGTGCAAGCGCAGGAGTCGGTATCCTTATCCGGTGCGGAAACCGGGATTTTCAGTACCGTTGGCGAAAATTCCGTGGGGGGAAATAGTGGCGGAATTGCCATTGAAGCGCGATCGCTGAGTATGAGCGATGGGGCACAGGCGATCGCCGCCACCTTCGGCGAAGGGAATGCGGGGGCGGTAGCGGTGCAAGTGCGAGAGGATATGGCCATCTCGGGGGTTGGTACTGCGATTTTCAGCAGTATCGGTCCGAGTGAGAGAAGTGCCAGTGGCAATAGCGGGGGGATTACCTTGGGCGGGCGATCGCTCTCGCTGACCGATAGCGCGCAAATCACCGCCAGTATCTTCGACGGGGAACGGGGAAATGCAGGCAGCATCTCGATTGCAATGCAAGAGTCCATTGCCCTGGAAGGGAGCGATCGGCGGCAAACTCCCACTCCCAATACGGAAGCGTTTCCCGTCTCACCTGTCATGCCGGTGAGCTTGGTGGAGGATCTGGAGATACAAATCGGACCTCCTGGGATACCAACGCCGACACCAACGCCGACACCCACACCAACGCCGACACCCACACCGCCGCCCCTCCCGTCAAGGTTAGGTCGCGAAGGTGCGAGTACGGGGATTTTTACGACGGTGGAAACCGATGCTGTGGGCAATGCGGGGGATATCGAACTGCAAGGGAACCGATTATCGGCGATCGAGGGGGCGCAGGTGCAAACGCTTACCCGAGGTGAGGGCAATTCTGGCGACATTCGCGTGAGGGTGTCTGAGGCGAGACTGGATGGGGTGAATGCCTTGGGGGATTTTAGCGGTTTGGCCAGTACGGTAGAATCCACGGCGGTGGGCAATGCGGGGGATATTGCTCTGGCGGCGGATGTGCTAAGCGTGACCAATGGCGCGGGCATCCAAGCGCTAACCCGGGGTGAGGGGGCATCGGGGAACATTGAGGTGCAAGTGAGAAGACGGGTGACGCTGGCGGGAACTGATGGGGAGGGGGGTTTTTCCAGCGGTTTGTTTACCAGTACGGAGGAGAATGCCAGGGGTGCTGGGGGACTGTTGCGTGTGAGAACGGAGGCGCTGGAAATTTTGGATGGGGCAGTGTTGAGCGCCCGATCGACCACGGCGTTTTCCAGCGGTGAGATTGTGGTGAATGCCGGCGGGGTGGAGTTGCGCGATCGCGCTCAAATTGTGACTAGCGCCACTGGGACTGGGGCGGCGGGTAGCATTGTCATACAGGCGGGCGATCGCCTGAGTTTGTCCGATGGGGCGTCGCTTTCGGCGGAAACGGCAAGTGGCGATCGGGGTAATATTGCGATCGCTACTGCGGATCTGGCGTTACGCAATAACAGTCAAATTACCACGAATGCTACGGGAAGGGCAACTGGGGGGAATATCGCGATCGCCACTGAGAATTTAGTGGCCCTGAACAATAGCGATATTAGTGCGAATGCGGAACAAGCGTCTGGGGGTCAAGTGATTGTCAGCGCAGAAGGGATTTTTGGCGCGCAGAGTCGGCGGGAAGGGTCTCCTTTCACTAGCGATATTACGGCAACTTCTGCGAATGGGCCGCAATTCGATGGGGTGGTGGAGATTAATACCCCTGATGTGAATCCGACGGTGGGGTTAGTGCAGTTGTCGGAAAATGTGGTGGATGTGACGCGCTTGGTGGCACAAGAATGTCGCGATCGCCAGTATCGGCAAAATTCCTTTGTGCTCTCGGGAAGCGGTGGTTTGCCCCCCAGTCCTAACGATGCGATCGCGCCGCGCAGACCGATGGTAGACCTCGGCGATCGGGGTTCCTCTGCTGAAAATCCCCAGTCTGAGACTCCGGAAACGGGGGAAGATGCCGCCAACTCGCACTATTCTGCCCCAAGTGTGATTGAGGCGCGCGGATGGCGACTCAACGCCAAAGGTCAAGTGGTGCTAACTGCCGGTTCGCCCACTCCCACACCACCGCCCGGGTTGTTCCCCCCGGTGAATTGTAACAGCCCTTTCCGCCAGTGAATGGAGCGATATTCGGGTGCATTTTACCACAAAAATGGGGTGGATATTATATCAAAAAAAGCCTTCCAGGGTGCGGGGGTTTTTTGTATTTATTCCTTTCGAGAGAGTTGGCAGCGATCGCATCTATTTCCGCAGTGCGATCGCTGCAGAAGCGTTTTTTTGTTAACTTTAATTAAGAAATGTAAAGCGGTTTTGCAACTGAGTTTGTAAAACTGCGTTTTCGATGAAGTTGTCAACAGGTCTTATATGAGTTTTACGAATATTAATACTGTAGCGGAAGCAAAAGAAATTTTTCAACGGTTGAGCATCGATAATCAACTGGCCTTTTTGTGGTTCGTCTACACCAAAATTGGGAAATCCGTTACCCCAGCAGCGCCCGGGGCGGCGGGTAGCGAAATTGCCGGCAAACTCTTCAATCGCGTGAAGCAATTATCCCATGAAGAACAACTGCAGGTTCAGCGCGATATTGCCAATCGCAAGAGCACGGAGTTCAGTCGCGAGTACGGTTCCTTGAGTCCGGAAACAAAATTGGCGTTCTGGTACTATTTGGCCCAAGGAATGGAAGCAGGAACCATCATTCCCATGCCAGAAAATTACCAACTGCCTACAGAAGGAACCAACTTGTTAGGGGAAGTCGAAGCGATGGACTTTAACGACCAAATCGACTTCTTGCGCGACTCCGTACTGGAAATGGGTGCCCCACCGGCACAAGGCGCGCGAGTGTAGAGATTGCTCTAACTCCTAGCGGACTATAACATTTTAAAGTCTCGCCCCGCTAATTGTCAAGCAATTGGCGGGGTTAATTTGCAAACATGGGATGAGTAGGGTTAGGGTTGGCAACGATCGCCCTAATCTTTTATCTTTTACAATAAGATGAAGTTGAAGCAGGGAGAATCTTTTCATGCATGAAGAAGAACCACAAGAGATTTGGTATCAAAAACGCTTTTTTAAACTGGCGCTCATTTTTGTGCTGCCCGCGATCGCCCTGGGGCTATATTTTTTAACCACCTGGTTTGCTATGCGAAAACCCCATACCGACCCCCCACCTCCCGGAGAAGAAGTTTTGGAAAATTCGAGGGTTTAAATCCGAGGTCTTTGATGTGGGGGGAAGATGTCAAAGGGGAAATGCGATCGCCGGATAGGAGCAGATTCAAGGGCAAAAAACGCTTTTCCCCTGCAGTGTGGCGAGAAGGCGGGAAAGGGTGTTGGTGCGCTGGTTGGATTGACTCCCAATTGCGCAAGACTTGCCGATCTAATTCCCAATTGGCCAATTTGCTTGTATGTTGGAAAAGGAATTGGATAGGAATTGCGATCGATGAGACGTCTCAGAGCACTCAACCCCTGGAGTAATATGTGGCAAAATCTGCGCTTTGCGTTATCTGCGTTTCAGTATAGCGGTAAAGCAGTGGGGTTAGTTTGGAGTACGAACCGCACCCTGACGATAATTTTGGCAGTGTTTACAGTGGCGGGGGGATTGTTACCCGCAGCGATCGCCTATCTCGGTAAGTTAATTGTAGATAGCGTGGTGGCGGCGTCGCAGACGGGGGGAAAAGCAGGAATGGCGCTGGCGTATGTGGGACTAGAAGCGATCGCGGTGACGTTGCTGACCTTTTCTCAGCGCGGGTTGAGCGTTTCGCAATCGTTGTTGCGGGTACTGTTGGGACAGCAAGTGAATGAATTGATTTTACAAAAAGCACTCACACTGTCTCTGTCTCATTTTGAAGATTCCGAATTTTACGATAAAATGACTCGCGCGCGGCGAGAAGCATCCAATCGACCCTTGAGTTTTGTCAATCGCACGTTTACGCTGGTGCAAGACGTCCTCGCATTGGTGACTTATGGCGGGTTGTTGTTACAATTTTCCCTGTGGGCGGTAGTGGTGCTGGCGATCGCGGCAATTCCGCAATTTATCGCCGAAACCCGGTTTGCGGGGGCAGCATTTCGCTTATTTCGCTGGCGATCGCCGGAAACGAGACAGCAAACCTATCTCGAAACTTTAATCGCCCGGGAAGACTACGCAAAAGAGGTGCAATTATATCAACTCGGTCGCGTCTTTCTCAACCGCTATCGCCAGATTTTCCATCGATTGTATCGCCAAGACCGCAATCTTACCTTGCGGCGAGGGTTTTGGGGATATTTGCTCGGATTGTTTAGTACCGCCGCCTTTTACGCGACCTATGCGTGGATTGCCATCGAAGCGATCGCGGGTCGAATTACCCTCGGGGATATGACCATGTATTTAATGGTGTTTCGTCAGGGACAAACCACCTTTTCGGGGGCACTCAGCGCGATCGGGGGCATGTACGAAGACAACCTTTACCTCTCCAATCTCTACGAATTTCTCGAACAAGACGTTTCTCAATCCCAAGGAACTGCCCAACGCGGCACAATTCCCCAGGATGGCGTCCGTTTCGAGAACGTTTCCTTTACCTATCCCGGCGCAACCCAACCCGCTTTAACCCACATTTCTTTCCACTTGAAACCAGGAGAAAAACTCGCCTTAGTCGGAAAAAATGGGTCGGGAAAAACCACGCTCATCAAACTGTTAACCCGCCTTTACGAACCCACAGAAGGACGCATTCTCCTGGATGGATTAGACTTGCGCCACTGGGATATCGAGGTGCTGCGCCGCCGAATAGGCGTGATTTTTCAAGATTTCGTCCGCTATCAATTCATCGTCGGCGAAAATGTGGGCGTGGGGGATGTAGAACATTTGGAAAACTACCAGCGCTGGAAAATTGCCACTGAAAAAGGCATGGCAAAACCGTTTATAGAAACCCTACCGGAGGGGTTTTATACCCAATTAGGACGCTGGTTTAAATCCGGTACCGAACTCTCCGGCGGTCAGTGGCAAAAAATCGCCCTATCGCGGGCTTTTATGCGAAAAAAAGCGGATATTTTAGTCCTGGACGAACCCACAGCAGCAATGGATGCTGAAGCGGAATTACAAATTTTTGAGCGGTTTAGAACCCTGACGCAACATCAAATGGTGCTGCTAATTTCTCATCGTTTTTCTACGGTGAGAATGGCAGATAAAATTGTGGTTTTGGAAGGAGGGAAAGCTATCGAAGAAGGAACCCATCAAGAGTTATTGCAAGCTAAAGGACGGTATGCCACTTTATTTTCAATTCAGGCATCGGGCTATCAATAAAGGGAAAACAGGATGGTTGTTAACCGTAAAAAAATATCCCTAAATTTGCTTAATATTGAGTCAATAGGAAATTTCATCAAACCCTAAAAAATAGTTGTGCAAAAATACTCTATTTGGGACGGTTTATGGTTCTGTGAGTGCAGTCGCGGTTCCCGCGATCGCTTGTCCCTGTGCCACTTCAAATTTCCCGGATTCAGTTGGGGTTTGAGCGGATATCCTCTCTCTGGCCGCATCTCGATCGCAAAAATAGGAGTTTTGGCAATAGTCAGAGCATTTTTTGCCAATTTAGACCGTTAGAATGGAGATATTATAGCGCGATCGTACAGTCTTGGCTTTGCCCGATGCACCGCCGAAGTCTTTGATGTTTTCTTCGTTATTGCAATCCCGTCCACTTGCTTGTCACAACTTTTATACCCATGTTCCGCGCAAGGTTGAAAGTGATTCCTCGATGGATCTTGCTCGTCCCCCACTAACTTCTCAATTGGTATAGAGATTGTTACAGTACAATTGCGCCAATGCAGATTGCCAATTGTAAGCGAATGAGCGATCGCCCTTTGACCCTCTTTTTACCCCATATTTTGCTAAAAAGGTCGTTAATTATAAACTAAATCCGTCATTTTGTCCACTCTCTCGCCTTTACCCCTCAAAAAATTAATGCGTCATACGCCCTTGTGCCCGGGAGAATCCCCCCCATCTCTCTCCACTCTTTGAACGGTTTGATAGGGGTTTTGGCGATTGAAGTGACATTTTTTCCTAATTTAGTCAAAATAAGGGCATCATATCTCCACTATACTTTTTTTGCGTTTCGGTGTCAAGCCCCGAAAGTATTGATTTTTCGTTCCTTATTGCAATCGTTCGCAATTATTTTTTTACAATTCTTTACGGCTTTTCCGAATAAGTTCAAAATTTTCAATCTATTTTCAGTTTTTTTGCTGGTAAACTTATCAATTAGCCGTAAAATATTGTGATACTGCAATCGGCTTTATGCAGATTGCCAACTGTAAGCGAATGACCGATAAGATGCGATCGCGTGAGTTATTCATTCAATCTATAAACCATAGATTGTCAAATCTCTCATCCTTTAACCCCAATATTGCTAATCCTCAATATCGGGGAATTTAGGATTAGAACTCTGCTGACCAAACCGAGTACAAAATTTCCCTTTCTCCTTGCGGAGTGGCTTGAATTGGGTCAACGGTTATCATCTCGCATCCGGCAGTATTGGAAATCATAGCTCGCATGCCATAAGCAGCAGCAATTCCCACCACTTGATTCTCCCCCGCGCATCCTTGGTTCCAACTGACTGTAAAGAGTCTCGAACTAAAATCCGCAGGAACGGATAAGAGGAAATTGTCATAAGCAGCATAAGACCCAAGCTGACCGGAAATCCTCGCTTCGTTGCGATCGGCAAAAATTGCCGCAGAACTGCCCCCGACAAACAACGTACCATTTTCATCCGCCGCGATCGCTCTCGGTACGATAGTATTTCCCTTGCCATTACTGCGCCGCGACAAGTGAAACTGCCCCTTTTCAATTTCCCCCGTTGTCGGTTGGAGTCTAGCATAATAGGTGATATGATTCGATGCCGTATTATAAGGATGATTGTAAGCATCGAAAATTACATTCGGCGCATCGCGGGATAAATCTTGCGGGTGATAGCGAAAAATCGTATTTCCCCCAGCGCTTTCAGCAGCGAAATAGAGCATTCCGTCTGCACCAATCATCACGCGATCGCCTCGGGTATCTGCACAAGAAGAATTCCCCCCATGTGCCTCCGCATGAGTCCAATCGTAATTCCGCCAATTCAGATTTCCCGCATAATCGTAACTGCGAATAAATGCTACCTGCAATTGGCGACATCCGCCCCCATCTTTTTGACTGTACCCCGTCACGATAATCGAATTCGTTTCGCTATCCAGCGCCAAATCTTCCACAAAACTACCGGAAACCGAAAATTCTCCCAGCAGTGCGCCACTTAGGTCAAAAACCGATATTTTTTTCCGAAACAGCGCCGCCACCGTACCATCATTTCCCACCGCCACTCGCCGACCATTACTCGCTTTTGCCCCACCCCCTTCTCCTAATGGCATATGCCACAAAATACCCTGTGCTTGCGAGTCTAATAATGCTACCCCAAAATCCCCCACAGCAGCAATATTTCCCGAATTCTGATGAATCGCTAAATCGTCGATAATATTTCCCAGACGAGTTAGAGATAAAATCCTTTTGCCCGTAGAATCGGTTCGCAGAATCGCCCCATCACCACCGCCGAGTAAATTAATCGGAGTTTTACCAAAATTGTTCCCCGGAATCCTGCCACTCAGGACAATTGTTTTATCCGGCGCAATCGCGATCGCCCCCGCAATATCATCTTCAGAACCACCGAGATAAGAGGCGGTAGACACCTCTAAATTATTGTTCCCTTGCGCTTGTGCCAATTGGCGATCGCTCATCAATTGAATATCCTCCCCTAAAGTCCCGACAATCCCCACTACCAAACCTACAGAACAAGCAGATAAAATAAACCCGCGCCAAGACAACTGCATGAAAACCCTCCCTAACTTAGAGTAAATTTCGTTGGCTGTGGCGCGATCGCAGTTTTTACTGGACTGAGAACTTTATCAAATCCTTCTTAACCTCGCTTTTCCCCGAATAATCCAGAAACCCACTCAACAACTCACCCCCATGAGTACCGCAATAAAGCGCCATTCGCTCATCGGCCATTTCTATCGTACAATAAGAGAAGCACTGGTGAATTGACAGCAACGCGCTATGCGAAAAAAATCCTTTCCGCTTGTTGGTTGCGTATTCCTTTATGTTAATTCTCAATTTCTCCTTGAACAGCAAAGTGACTCCCATCCGTTAAACATGTTTCAAGAAACGCGCAGGCGCTTAGCCATTTGGTATGCCACCGTAACCGCCGTGTTGCTGCTGGTATTTGCTACCGGATTTTACACTTACGTGCGGAGTACCTTAATCGAACGAATAGACGATACCCTCAAGCATGTGGTGGAAGTGGTAGAAAGGTCTTTAGCTATCGAAGAAGACCCTATCACTCATCAATACACCGTTAACTTAGTAGCGAGTTTCCGCAACAATGCCGAAACTGTAGAAGACGACCACATCGACTTAGAATGGTTTAGTCCCACCGGCGAATTGCTCTGGTCTACTTTATGGGAACCGTTGGACATTCCCCTACATCCAAAGCGCAGTGGCGAAACCGTAGAATTAGCTAAAGGTCAGTTATTGCGACAAGTGACCGATCGCGTAAAAATCAAAGAGCAAGTGGTGGGTTATTTGCGCGTCAGTCATCCCTGGTTTGAAGTGACCAAACCGATTCGTCAGTTAATTGTAGATTTAAGTATTGGCAGTACCTTAATGGCAATTGGCGTCGGCGCGATTGGCTGGTTGCTCTCGGGATTAGCGATCGCCCCGGTGAAAGACTCATACCAGCGCTTAAAGCAATTTACCTCCGACGCATCCCACGAACTTAGAAACCCGATTGCTACCATTCAAACCAACGTGCAAGTTGCTTTAGCAGATCCGGACTTCAATTCCTCCATCCACCGCCAACAATTGCAACTGGTAGAACGATTAACCCGGCGCATGGGGCGATTGGTAGACGATTTGCTATTTCTGGCGCGACAAGATAGCGGAATGGTAAAACCCAGTTGGCAATCCGTAGCGTTAGATGCAGTGGTAATGGAAGTTATTGAAGAACAAGCAGCGATCGCCGCCGAAAAAAAGATTGACTTATCCTTCGATATCGTCGAACCTTCCTTCCCACCCCAATCCAGCGAAGCGGGCGTACTCGAATCGCGCCAATCTGACAATCCCTTCGCGATGCAAGGAGACTGGAATCAGTTAGCGCGATTAGTGACTAATTTGATTGGCAATGCATTGCAATATACCCCCAATGCCGGCACCGTTGAGGTAAAATTGTACTGTTCCCGAATTTTATATCGTCAGAAAACTTGCACCGCCTTGCAACTACAAGTAAAAGATAATGGGATTGGTATTCCCTTAGAATCCCTATCCCAGATTTTCGATCGCTTTTATCGTGTCGATCCAGCAAGAAGTCACCCCCACGAGCGATCGCCCCAACGCGAATCCAGCGGATCCGGTTTGGGATTAGCTATCGCCCAGGCGATCGTGCAAAACCATCACGGTCAAATTCGCGTCGAAAGTCAACCGAACCTCGGCACAACCGTCACCGTCACCCTTCCCACCTGCCAACCAGAACAGGCAAAAAAATAGGGAAGTCCTATGGTATTGCGGTTCTCAAATAAATGTGGTAGGATGCAGAGAGTAGTTCAAGCGCCTAATTATAAGATGAAAGCTTATTCCAGAGATTTACAAAAAAATCATAGATGCCTATAAAAGAGAAAAAATTTCTCAATTTGACCTGGCTTTAGGATTTGGAGTATCTCAAAGTTTTGTCAGTAAACTTTTAAAGCAGTATCGAGAAACAGGAGAAATAGCACCAAAGCCTTTTAGCGGAGGGGTCAAACTTAAATTGCGACCGCAGGAACTAGAAATTTTGGCAGAATTAATAGAACAGAACAATGACGCTACTTTAGAGGAACTCTGCGAGCTACTTAAAGAAAAAACTGGGATTGGAATTAGTCGAGTGACAATGGGGAGGATGACTAAAAAGCTAAATTTTACTTGGAAAAGAAAAACCACTCATCCAACAGAAAAAGAAAGTGAAAGAGTCCAAAAATTAAGAAGAGAATTTTGGAATGAAATTCGCTCGGTTCCAGTCAGAGACTTAGGGTTCATCGATGAAGTGGGCGTAAAGGCTTTTATCAGGTTAAATGGTCGCGCAAAAAAAGGTCAAAGAGCCAGAGGAAAACGTCCTCAAAAGCGAAGAAAAAATGTTTCCAGTATTGGGGCAATTAGTCATCAAAGTATTTTAGCTTACATTAACCTATGAGGAGCAGCAGATGGGTTTATTTTTGAAGCATTTGTTGTGAATAAGCTAGTGCCAAAGCTTTGGAATGGCGCTCATGTAGTCCTCGACAATAGTACCATACATAAAGGAGAAGAGGTTGAAAAAGCAATCGAGCAAGTTGGAGCCAAACTAGTATTTTTACCTCCTTACTCTCCGGAGTTTAATCCGATTGAGAACTGCTGGTCTAAAGTGAAATCTAGTCTAAGGTCTCTGAAGCCCAGAACTTATCAAGAATTACAATCAGCTATGGAAAAAGCTTTGGCGACGGTTTCGGAAAAAGACCTAAAAAACTGGTTCATACATTGTTGTTATGGTATTACAGTTATTTGAGAAGCGCTATATATCGAGGTTCTGCACAGCGTTAGAAAACGGAAAATTGTTCCCCCAAGGGGTTGACAAAGGGATTGAGGATGGGCTATCTTGAAGTTAAAGGGGGAATT
>NZ_JAYFEQ010000651.1:0-3140 GCF_055795085.1 Phormidium sp. CCY1219
GAGAACTCCTCCCTACGCATAAATGACGAGGGTTTCCGTTCTCCCCCTTACCAACCCTAATTTCTGATGAGCGCCTAGGCCCACCCCGGATGCGGATCCGAGATCGCCACTCGCGCCCCCAGCGATCGCCTCCGCGATCGCTTTCCCCATTATCCCCCTATCCCTTTTCCCCTCATGTCAAAAGCTCAGCAATTGCGACAACTGCTCGATCGCCCCGGACTGCTAGTGGTTCCCGGCGTCTATGACTGCATCAGCGCCCAACTCGCCGAACGAGTCGGGTTTGAAATGGCCTTTACCAGTGGGTTTGGAATTTCCGCTTCCACCTTGGGACGCCCAGATTACGGCTTTCTCACTGCCACGGAAATGCTATACACAGTGCAGCGAATGACCCAAGCCGCAAACATACCCATTGTAGCCGATCTCGATACTGGCTATGGCAATGCTCTCAATGTGATACGCAGCGTGACCGATGCCGTGCGGGCAGGAGCAGCCGGGGTTATCTTGGAAGACCAAGAATGGCCGAAAAAGTGCGGTCACTTCCAAGGCAAGCGGGTGATTCCCGCCGAGGAACAAATTGCCAAAATTCGAGCCGCAGTCCGGGCCAAAAGTGAGAGCAACTTAGTCATTGTGGGACGCACCGATGCTCGGGCACCCTTGGGGTTAGAAGAGGCAATCCGTCGGGGTCGCGCCTACTTTGAAGCCGGGGCGGATATCGTATTTGTAGAAGCACCCCAGTCCGTGGCAGAATTGCAAGCGATCGCCACAGCATTGCCCGATGTACCCTTATTTGCCAATATGATAGAAGGGGGCAAAACCCCGGTTTTATCCGCCCAACAATTGGAAGAATTGGGGTTTAAAATTGCCGTGTTTCCTTTGGCCGGTTTGTTCGCCGCCACCAAGGCGATCGCCGATTGCTTTCGGCATTTAAAAGACCATCAAACCACCGAAGGTTTCGATAAATTAGTCAATTTTCAGCAGTTTGAAAAAATTATCGACGTGCCAAAATATCGGCAGTTAGAACGAGAATTTTCCCCCTTGCCAGAAGAGGATTAAGGGCAGATTGTCCTTGAGAGAATATAGAAGCGATCGCAGCGGCGATATGGATAAAATTTGCGGCTGGGTCACTTCAACGGGATGAATCATGGAAAGACGGGAAACAAAAGAGAAGTCAAGTACCGGGTCGGGCAAATTTTTAGTATAATTATTCCGGCAAAGGGAGAACGAGGGACATATTATGTTCGATTTAACTCAACCCAAATCTAGAGCGGCGATGACTATCGCCGCTCATTTTAATAATAAAAACGCGCGGTTTGCGTCCAATATTAGCAGCAATCCGGCAATTTATTCCCCAGACTGCGGCAATTGTGAATAATGCTTTTGCAGCTCAGAAATTGTAAAGACTGCCTCAAACTTTAACCCCTGTTGCTGATAGAATTCAGCGCCGCCTTGTTGCCTATCCACCAGAGAGATGACTTCCGCCACGCGATAGCCGGCATCTCGCAGGCGGTTGACGGCTTTCATCGCCGAGGCCCCGGTTGTTACCACATCTTCCAAAACCACTATTCTAGCACCGGGTTGCAGGGTGGGGCCTTCGATATATGCCTTCGTGCCATGTCCTTTAGCTTCTTTGCGGATAATCAACGCCGGGAGGGGGCGATTTTCGTAGGCGGAAACCACGCTGACGGCGCTCACGATCGGGTCAGCGCCTAAAGTCAAGCCCGCCACTGCCTCGGTGTCGGGAGGGAGCATGGACAGCAAAATCCGCCCGGTGGCTAATGCGCCTTCAGGATGAAGCGTCACCTGTTTGCCATTGATATAATAGCTGCTATGCTGACCCGAGGAGAGGATGAAATCCCCTTCGCGGTAGGCCAACTGGCAGAATAAATCGAGCAGTTGCGATCGCACTGTGGGCAGATCTGTGGTGGCGGGTGAGGGAAAAATGTCAGAGCGCGATTGAGTGGTGTCGGTCATGATTAAAATCAAACGAAGTTAATCGGCCACAATTGAGCCGATCGCTATTTTATCTTGGAATTTGAGTTAATATCTAGCTAAAACGTGAGGAGAAATGTTAATGAAAGTTGGATTGAAACGCTTAATTGGGGCGGTAGTGGTTCTTGCTGCTGCGGTAGGGACTGCGCCAGAGGCGATCGCCCAAGATAGACCCCTGACCATTAACGAGCAATTCGAGGAGGCGTTTTTCGATCGCTCTGGAACCTTTTACCAAAATCGTTCCTTATTTAGCCAAATTGGCTATTACCTGTTGCCGTTTACCTATCCCGAGGGGCAGATCGCCGGGGATGCCAAAAAGTTGAACCGAGTTTACGAAGCGGTCCTGGAAGTGCAAACCTCTAGCGATCCGATAATTCGAACCCCCGATTTAGACAATCCATTTGATGAGTCCCTGCTGACCTCTCCCCTGTATCTTCCCGAGGGTCAGATTCTAATTCCTTAACAGGAGTTAGATGTGGGAGGGCATGGTCAAGGGAAGCGAGGGAGGAGAAAGACACAGGAGAGTGACGATCGCGCTGGTGGGTGTAACGGGGCGATCGGCACTCCCCTGTCTCCGAGGAGGGCTTGGAAACAGGGGAGGATTCTGTGTGTGAATCGGCAGTGCAGGAGTCGAACCTGCCTAAGGCGAATTATGAGTTCGCTGCCTAATCCGCTCGGCCAACTGCCGTGATTGTTATCTGCTATTATAGCATCTTTCGCGCGACTTGCACGAGTTTCTGGGGCGATTGAGTCAGCAGCCTGCATGGCGATGGAACTTGCACTCAGGGGAGGAGTGAATTCCTGCCCGCGACCAACCGAGATGCGATCGCCCTGGCGATATGATTATAACGTGACTGGGCAAAGGATGTCTAGGGGTGCCATCGGGCGGAAATTCATTTTACAATGCCGCAGACGGATTGTTTAAAGTGAAAGATGTATTAAACAGCGATCGCTTATTTTCCCGGACCTCTGTAGAGACGAGCTTTCCGGGGAGGAGTCCCCGCCCGGGGGAGTCTCAGAGGATCCAGGAACGGGATAGCGTGGACATTCAAGGCGAACGCCTCACAGTGAAAAGAACTGTCAGCACCCCGCTCTAAAGAGACGGGGCTTCTAGCCCCTGACTTTAGGTAGCTGACCAGCCTAAGCCCTAC
>NZ_JAYFEQ010000652.1:0-6969 GCF_055795085.1 Phormidium sp. CCY1219
TGGTCTTCTGGTCAGGTGAGCTTGGGAAAATAAAGTCTTACCAAGCCCCTCCCTTTAGGGATGGGGTTCCTGACGCTCTCACCCAGAGAAACCTGGCCACTTTTTACTTTACTTTTACTTTAACGTCAACCGGAAATCTACGGAGTTTTTTAAAGAAATGGTAAAGATGCCAGATTGGGGGTGACACAGATTTGCGATGCGATCGTATAATGAAGTCAGTAAATTCCACAGGTTTAGGCAGTACAAAGTTTCATGATTTCTTTCGATTTGGCTTTTTATGGCTGAGGTCATGGAGAAAAGCAGGGGTTGAAACCGTATTTTTACTAGGATTATCCAACTCCAGCTATCCCGGCAAACGAGAGAAGCGATCGCCTCATAACCTCAGAGAATTTACGGAAATTCCTTGGCGAGTCGGGTTCGATCCGCGAGAACCGCAGACCTATTCTGTGGGACCATCGACCCGATCGCCAGAGAGCGCTCGAAGAGGAGAACTGAGTCACCCCACGGGGCGCTGGAATTTAACACTCAACTGCAAACCTTGAATTAGAAAAACAAATCGAGGGTATTATGTCTAAGTTATCTGTGAAAAACCTACTGGGAACCACCGCCGGAATCGGCTGTTTGAGCGTTGCTTCGGTACTTTCCTTCAGTTCTTCTGCCGTTGCGGTTAGCTTCGGAACCTCTTGGGATGGTGAGGAGTATTCGCTGCAGAATCTAATAGATGGTATAACAAAGGGTGGACCGGGAATCGATACACTCAACGACCAAACCGGGTTTGATTGGTTTACGAATACGGCAAGCGGGGGAAGTCTGGGCAGTTTCATGTTCGAGGTTGCCGGGTTTGCCCCTACGAACAAGTTCGGGATTTACAATTCATCTGGAGAGAAAGCCTTATTGTATGAGGGGGTGAATAATCCAGGCGATCGCGTCACCATTGATTTTCTGGCTGGGGGGGATATTTCCGTCAGTACCAAAGGTCTTCCGCCAGGGAACGTAACGCCGACGGTGGACAACTATTACAGCGATTTTGGCAACCTGTTTGGTTTTTACCTGGAACGGGAAGATGGAACCAGCTTTTACACCCAGAATGCTTTAAACGACGGTGGCTACCAACAGGCGGTGGTTTATCAAGGAGACAATCTCACGACCCTGGCGCTTCCGGGCAAGCAAGCGGGAACGTTTACCGATAACGAGTTTATCATTGCCTTCGAGGATTTGTGGCTTGGGGGCAGCACGGACCGGGACTATAACGACTTGGTGGTGATGGTAGAATCTGTGGAACCGATTCCCGAACCGGCCACCTTGATGGGACTGGGACTGGTGGCTGGATCCTTTGCCATCCTGCGCCGTCGCCAATCGCAAAAACTTTAATCGGCTAAAATTTCTGTTTGTCTCCTGCGTACTCAGTTGTTAATTGTTAATTTTCCTCCTCCAACCGGAGGAGGGACTTTCGTTTGAGCCTAGGGTGGCGCGAGCGGATTATGATAAATTATGTCCGAACGCTTGCATCACTGTGGATTACCTGTACTGGCTCGACCAAATTCAACCCTCCGAACGTTATTTAGTTGGGGACAAAGCATTTTATCTGAGTCAACTGGCACAGCAGGACTCGCCTGTGGTGCCGGGATTTGTGGTGGCTGCACCTGCTTTGCGGGAGTTTCTGGAAAATTATGATTGGCGAGAGCCTTTGTTTGCGGAACTACTGAATTCTTCGTTACATCTGAATGTGGACGACGCAAGGCAATTGCAAGAGATTGCCCAACACATTCGCCAGGAAATTGTAGCGGCGGAGTTTCCCCGGGAGTGGATCGGGCAGCTTGCTTCGGCGGGGGAAATGTTGCGTGCGTCGGCGTTAATTTTTCGTCCTTCGATTACCCTACCGAGTTCTGCGGCGTCTTATGTAGAGATTTCTGGGTTGCTGGAGTGTCATGTTTGCCTGTGCGATCCGGAGGAAATTGCCTTAGCGGTGCTGCAAACTTGGGCGGAACTGTTTCGCGCCAGAAGTTTATTGTATTGGCAGCGCTGCGGAGTTCAGCTACAGCAGCTTAATATGGGGGTGTTGGTGCAGCCGGTGTGGGAGGCGATCGCGGCGGGAAAACTGATAGCAAAGCCCACCGAGTTTGAGATTCATTCCACCTGGGGATTGGGAATGGCGCTGGAACTGGGACAGATTATCCCCGACGTGCATCGCATCGATGCCAGAACGAAAGAGCTGCTGCACCAACAGCGCGGACATAAGTATTTGGCCTATGATTTTGCCTTTCACGATTGGCAATCGGAAATAGTTTATCCGGAAATGAGCTTGCTGAGCACTTACAGTTGCCTGCAACCTTATGCAGTGTCTGAGGACAGACAACAGCAATTTGCCCTGGATCCTAGCAATCTGGTGCGGTTAATCGAACGGGCGGATAAGGTGAGGGGAAATTATCCGACGCCGTTTGTTTTAGAGTGGATCGTCACTGCCAGGACTGAGGATTGGGAGTCACAGTTGTATTTTCGCGGTGCAGATTTCGGGGTGTCCCAGATTCCGATGCTGGCACCGGGAGATCCCGCCCCAGTGGCGGAAACCTCCTCACCCGCAGAAAAAACAGAGGCGGAAAACATGGACGAAAAAATAGTGGGCATCGGGGCAGCCGGCGGTCAGGCGATCGCGCCGGCCTATGTCATTCAAAGCAAAGAGACCCCGCCGGATGCGGTGCCTCCCGGACAGATCGTCATTGCGGAAGCGATCGCCCCTGCTTGGTTGGGACTCGTCCGCCATGCGGCAGGGTTGGTGACCGAACGCGGGGGCATCACCAGTCACGCCGCCATTCTCGCCCGAGAATTCGGCATTCCCGCCGCGATCGCTGCCCCTGGCATTACCCAACGGATTACCACCGGCGATCTGGTATTTCTGGATGGGGACACTGGAGAAATTTCTCTGGTGACGGAGGATAACTCACTTGAGGTGAAAGCCGACCCAAAGCGTCTGCTTCCGGATGTAGCACAAAGTATGGTAGCGCAGCAAACCCCCGCTCCCATCGGTTCCCAGGCAGAGGACTTGTCCAGCCCATCGCCCCTATTCGAATACCCGATCGCCACCCAGTTGTTTGTCAACCTGAGTCATCCCAGCGCCCTCGATCGCATCGGCGCAGTGCCCCTGGATGGGGTAGGGTTATTGCGATCGGAAATGATGGCTCTGGAAACCTTTCAATCCCTCCCGCCCAGCCAATGGGTCCATTCCGAAAAGACGCCAGCATTTATCGAAAAAATCGCCACCCATTTAACCCAGATAGCCCAGTTTTTCTTTCCCCGCCCGGTCTTTTATCGCTCTTTGGACTTGCGCGGATCCGGCGAGATTGCCGAGGAGTCCGAATCAACCGCCGCATCCAGTCGCCGGGAGCACCCCTTGGGATTGCATGGCGCGTTCAGCTACTTGCTCGACCCGGCTTTATTCGATTTAGAACTGGCCATTTTAGCCCGGGTGCAACAGGCCGGTTATCCGAATATTCGGTTAATTTTACCCTTCGTGCGAACCGTAGAAGAATTTAGCTTTTGTCATCGCCGGGTGGAACGGGCCGGACTGACCCAGGTCAACGAGTTTGAACTGTGGATGATGGCGGAGGTTCCTTCCGCAGTGTTTTTATTGCCAGAGTACGTGAAAGCTGGGGTGCAGGGGATTTCCATCGGGTGTAACGATTTAACCCAGTTGTTGTTAGCTGCCGATCGCGAAAACCAGCAGATGTCCGCCGCCTTTCCCGCCGCTCATCCGGCGGTGATGCGCGCCATGCATCAGTTAATTTTGGCCGCGAACGCAGCAGCGATTCCTTGTGCGGTGTGCATGGGGGCATCTGCGGCATCTTTGGAAATGGTGAACGAGCTGGTAGAGTGGGGGATTAGGGCCATTTCTGTGGAACCTCCAGCCATCGAGGGCACTTATCGCGCGATCGCCCGCGCCGAAAAGCGCCTGCTTTTAGATGCGGCCCGTCAGCAACGCGATAATTTGAACCCCTAAGACCGGATGAGCTTACGAGTGGGCCTGGGAGGACTCTGAGTCGGCGATCGCCTCGATCCGGTCCGTTGCAGATTGTTGCCGATGCAAGACCGCCAAGGTCAATTCCTTGCACAGCCAGTACAATACGGTAATCACCACAAACGTGACTGCCATTACCACCGCCGGACGCTTGCCCACTAAATCGTTCATCACGCTTCTGACTAACGCATCTGGATCCGTGAGGATATCCCAGCTATTAAAGCGCTGAAATCGTCCCAGATGAATCCCGATCGCCGTCAACCCATGCAACAGCAATTCCGCCGGTCCGACAAACTGTCCCCACCCCCAGCGTTTTAAATAGTAACCCAGATGAATCAAAGACAGAACGTAGGCTTCAAAGCCAATAATGGTAAACAGTAGATATTGGGGAATCAGCGCCAAGGTGATAATCCAGACCGAATATCCTTGGCGAATATCCTCGATTAAGTGAATCACGTCAGTTAGCACGTAGGGCGCATTGGGTAAAAAGGCAACAAAGGTGACAAAGCCCAACCACCACAATAGGGAACGAGAGATGGATTGTTGGCGGCGCAACTGCCAAATTTCTAACGCCATCACCACCAGGGTGAGTAACAAGACCCAAAACAGATAGTTGGTGCCCATCTTTTGCAGCAGATAGAAACCATGTCGAAAGACTCGTTGGGCATTGGGTAAAAAAGTGGCTCCAATCAGTAAGGGAACTCCCCAGCGCAAGGTGCGCGATCGCGGCAGGTGAAACAGCCAAAAACTCAACCCTAATGGGACTAAGGCAAGAAACAGATTCCAGGTCATAAACCCGCTGTTATTCTGCAAAGCGTCCCAGGCAGTGGCGATCCAATTTATCATGGCAGAAGTCATAGGCTTTACGAGATTTTCTAGATGTGGTTCTACTATTTTAGAAAGCTAATTTTGAATTAAAGTTGCAACTGACGGTAACAGTTGAAACACTTTTGCTTTGACATCTGAATTAATGTCATGCTACGATGCAAACAGATTCCCAAACAGCAGGGCGGTTTACCCCGAGCGCGCCAATTCGACAATCGCAAATGTACTCAATTCGGTCTGATGCAATGGGATGGGTGCTGCCGAACGGACTTTTTTGCTATCAGCCATTGCACCAGGAATTCTCCGTAAAGGTTTTCGGGCTGAAGTGGACGAAGCGGGACGGTTGGGAACTGAAATTAGGGTGCGGCGGGCTACTCGGGGGGTAGAAAAATCAGCAGCGATCGCGCCGCGTCTATAGGATTTTCCCGCTAACTAGTTATAAATACCCTTTAGGAAATTTTAAACTTTGAGAAGATTCCGTGAATTTACGTTTTCTTTTTTTTTCAGGTTCGGGCAAGCTAGAAGAATAAACAGGAGCTCCAGTTTGCCGAGTTGAAGGCGATCGCGAGGCAACAATCTGACGGGTCGGGTTTCGCCATCGGCGATCGGTTCTAGGCCGGCGGAGAATGGCTGCAAACATCCGAGGAGGAAATTTTCTGACCCTAGAGATGCTAAGGGAGTCGAACGGCTCTATGACTGCGCCCTGGGTGCAATTTGCGAGACTCTCCTTCCCCGATTCGGGCCGCGCGATTGACCGCGATCGGCTCATAGCCCCCGTTAAATCAATATAAATCTGTGATAAGCATCACGGAACTATAGCGCCCACAACAGCCATAATATCATCAGAGACCAGGGCGATCCAATCCACCATGTAGGTGAATCTCGTTCTGGTGAAGGTACAGTCCATAGAGAAGGTAGAAATATGCAATTACAATTCTCTAAACTCAAAGTCATTCCCCTGTTAGCGGGGATGACCCTAGCGCCGGCTGGCTTTGCCAATGCCGGTACGCTGTCGTTTATCGACGAGTTTGATTTTAAAACCACCAACTTCGAGGAAACCCTCACTATCAACAAATTCGATACCAACTTGGGGACCCTCAACAGTATCGAATTTGAATTTACTGGTGCGGTAAAAGGCGACGTCAAGTTTGAAAGTCTCGATGCGGCGGAAAGTACGGTGACGGCGACCCTCAGCAGTGTGTTGGAGTTAAATTTGCCCGACGACGATACCCTATTCGCCGAACTCAATCCCTTTGTCTCGGTGAGCGATGAATTGAGCGCCTATGATGGCACCATCGACTTCGGTGGCACCTCGGGCAGGAGTTACACCCGAGATGAAGGCAACGGAGTGCGGGGCAGTACGACCAAAACCATCAAAATCGATGCGCCCACCGAGAGCGATTTAGCCTTATTTGCCGCTCGAGGCGGCGGAAGCTTGGACTTCTCGGTGAATGCAGAGGGTCGTTCCGTGGGCACGGGATCGGGTAACTTGATTACCCAGTTTGCCACCTTGGCATCCGCCGGGATCCGGGTGTCTTATGACTATGAAGAAAATGAGCCGCGCAAAATCCCGGAACCCACGGGAGCGCTGGGAATTGGCATCGCTGGGGGACTGGCTCTGTTACGCAAGCGCAAGAAAGAAGAAGTGGAAACATAACGCCACTCTACCCCTAACCTGCGGAGAAAATGGTGCAGTGGGCGCTATGGAAACATCCCATCGGGTGTTTCCCACTTTGGGGCAATAGAAATTGCACAGAGTCCTTCAGGGTGCGATGAGTGTATCTACTCAATTTAATCCAGATATTGGTGGCAAGCAGTGTGAGTTGCTGCAAGACCACCGATTTTCGTTCTTCAGCTCTGGTGAGTGGGAGTGGCGAGGGGGGACAAAGCTTTTGGGGTTGAGAAGTCAGAATTTGACGCGAGAGTTTTGGGGGAAGTTAGAGCCGAAATCGCGATCGCCGGGACGATCAACTGTTACCACCGCTACAGTAACCGCAACTGACCCGAGGTATCTGCCTGAGACTCGTTGGACTGTACCTTTCTGCGTTCCTCGGGGCTGTTAATGACTAAAGCCTGATTTACTGGAAAATTCTAGATTATTCCGGAAATACCTCACGGCGTGTGGTAGAGTA
>NZ_JAYFEQ010000653.1:0-7148 GCF_055795085.1 Phormidium sp. CCY1219
GTTTCTTTCCAGCCTTGGAGTGGTGGTGGAGAAAGAACTATTCCGCTTATTCCAGAGTTGGAGTGGTGGTGGAGAAAAACTATTCCGCTTATCGGTACAGTTTCTTTCCACTGATGGCGTGGTGGTGGAGAAAGAACTATTCTCCTGTCGGTACAGTTTCTTTCCACCGATGGCGTGGTGGTGGGGAAAAACTATTCCGCTTATCGGTATAGTTTCTTTCCACCGATGGCGTGGTGGCGGCGAAAAAACCATTGTGCTGTCGGTACAGTTTTTCCAACCTTGGAGTGGCGGTGGTGAAATAGAGCAGGTTTCTTTCTTGATGGGGTAAGCAGCCGAAGAGTCTCAACCGCGTTGGCACCTCCGAGGTGAAAAATTCTCTACTTCATCCAGATGAGAACTGCTATATCTCAATTTATGTTAAATTCAAAGACAGCCAATCGCCCAACGCAAACGGAACGCATCTAAAGGGAAAAATGGATTATCAAAGGTTTATCGACAAGCTGACTGATTTATATGAAAACTGGGGAGAAGAGTCGGTTCGACCGAAAACCGAAAAATTCCAAAAAGCACTCGATCGCGTGCAAGGGATGACCACTCCCAACGTGATGCAGTTGCTCAACTGTGCTGTGTCTTGCATGGAAGCAGAGGAACTGTATTGCGAAATTGGCACCTATCAGGGGTCGAGTTTAATTGGCGCGCTACTGGATAACGGCGATCGCAAAGCTTATGCGGTGGATAACTTTTCCGAATTAGACGAAGCGAGTGACAGTTTATCAAATCTGTTAGAAAATTTAAAAAAATTCAATTTAGAAAACCGGGTTTCGTTTTACAATCAAGACTTTGAAAAATTTTTGCTAGAATTGCGCGAAGTAAAACTCCGGCCAAAAATTGGCACGTACTTTTATGATTGTGCTTACGACTATCGATCGCAACTGATGGGATTGCTATTAATCCGGCATTGTTTGAGCGATCGCGCCTTGATTATCGTGAATAACTCCAATTGGAAAAGCGTGCAACAAGCGCAATCAGATTTTGTCGCGGCGCATCCGGAATGTGAAATATTGCAGTTATCCCCTTCGATTACAGCCGAACCGAGTTTTGGCAATGGCATTCAGCTATTGAGCTGGGATATTGCCCGCCGGGAGGAATTTTCGGCTGACTCTATTCTTGCCAATCCCATGTCAGTGGCAAAAGCAATGTAAGCGCATCGGTGTGGTTGCAGCGAGAAACTGGTTTTTTAAACCCAATCTTGAATTAACCAAAAATAGAGTCAGAAACCCGGGGGTTCAATCGAGACATTCAAAAAACAGATAAAACATCCAGTAAATCCGAGGAAAATAACCCATGCTAACCCAAGAAAAAACCCAACAAAGAAACTGGAAACCGATAATTAAAGAATTCGAGCAAGTGGTGGGCAAAGATGGCGTAGTGCGGCGCAAAGAAGAGTTACTCACCTACGAATGCGACGGATTAACCAGCTATCGACAACGCCCCGGTTTAGTAGTATTACCGCGCACCACGGAACAAGTTTCCGAAGCGATAAAAATTTGCGATCGCCACGAAATTCCCTGGGTAGCGCGCGGCGCGGGAACCGGATTATCCGGAGGTGCCTTACCCCTAGAAAACTGCGTATTAATCGTCACCGCCTTAATGCGAAAAGTGCTGAAAGTTGACTTAGAAAATCAGCGCGTCGTGGTGCAACCGGGAGTCATTAATAACTGGGTCACTCAAACCGTCAGCGGTGCTGGATTTTACTACGCCCCGGATCCTTCCAGTCAAATTATCTGCTCCATTGGTGGCAATGTTGCCGAAAATTCCGGCGGCGTTCACTGTCTCAAATACGGCGTCACCACCAACCATGTATTGGGATTAAAAATCGTCTTGCCCGACGGTTCCATCAAAGAAATCGGCGGCGAAATTCCCGAAATGCCCGGATACGATTTAACCGGAATATTTGTCGGGTCTGAAGGCACCTTGGGAATTGCCACCGAAATCACCCTTCGGATTCTCAAAGCACCGGAAGCGGTATGCGTCTTATTAGCCGATTTTACCAGTATAGAAGATGCTGGTGCAGCAGTTTCCGACATTACCAGCGCCGGGATTATTCCGGCGGGCATGGAAATGATGGATAACCTGAGCATTAACGCTGTGGAAGATGTGGTGGCGACGGGATGTTATCCCCGGGATGCTACCGCTGTTTTGCTGGTGGAAATTGACGGATTGCAAGTAGAAGTCAACACCAACAAAGAGCGCGTGGCGGCAATTTGCAGGCAGAATGGCGCGCGCAATATCACCACCGCCAGCGACGCCGAAACGCGGTTAAAATTATGGAAAGGTCGCAAAGCGGCGTTTGCTGCAGCGGGTCATTTAAGTCCGGATTACTACGTGCAAGATGGGGTAATTCCGCGCACTCAGTTGCCTTCGGTATTGAAAGAAATTGAGGAATTGAGCGCCAAATATGGCTATCGCGTGGCGAATGTTTTTCACGCGGGCGATGGGAATTTACATCCCTTAGTGCTTTACGATAATTCAATTCCCGGTGCATTAGAAGAAGTGGAAGAACTCGCCGGGGAAATCCTCAAAATCTGCGTGCGAGTTGGGGGTAGTTTGACGGGAGAACATGGCATTGGTTCCGACAAGAAATGCTACATGAGCGACATGTTTAATGAGGTGGATTTGGAAACCATGCAATGGGTGCGCCAAGTGTTTAATCCCAAGGGATTGGCAAATCCGGAGAAGTTATTCCCCACCCCGCGCACCTGTGGCGAAGCGGCAAATGCAATGAAAACGAAGCAGTTTGAAGGGATAGAGGCGTTTTAAAATCAATTAACGGTTCCTCTAAAACCGCGAGGGGAACCGTTAATTTCACCGCCGCCGCCGCCGCTTTTTGCTTTTAAACTGGAAATGAATGAAACGCTCTGAATTAACTCGTTCAAATTTATAATGCCAGTTTGAAATGATATGGAAGTAATTTTTTGCATCTTCCAGGCAATATTCATAAATGGTGTTTAAAATATCGCTCGCCCGAGGTTTTTGGGCGAAGACTCGTTTGGCATTGCGCCGAATGTACATGCCGTTAATTTGTTTGTCGATGTTGATGTCGAGGTATTCAAATAAACCATTTAATCCCCCGCGATAGCGCGATTGTTTGGGGTCGTACAAGTCAAATACCAACGGATGCTGGCAAGTGGGTTTGAGTTTGAGGGCTTTAGCTCTTTTGTGCAAGCAGTACAAATCGCTGTGGATAATATTAAAGCCGATGAAAACTTTGTTTTCTAAGATTTTGATGTCTTGAAAAATTTCTTGAATCAGGGGTTTTTCTTCCGGGATGTTTTCGATTAACTGAATTTTGATATACTGTTGTTTGGGGTCTTCCACAAGCCGAGTCAAGGTATAGCCAAAAATTCTCTGCTCGACTTTTTGCGATTTTAAGTAAAGGGGAAAAAACTCTAGGTCGAGAAAAACTAAGTTATGGATAGAACCGTGATAAAAGTGATTGGTAAAATCATGGGGAAGCCAGAGTTCTTTTTTGAACATGGTAGCCTTGAATGCAAGTTTTCATCGATGAAATCTCTACCATAACATAGAAGCGATCGCGAGGGTTTTCTCTAGGGCTGTAGGTAGGGGAAGCATCGGCGCGCCCCGCCGGCACTCCAGTGATGGCGCGATCGCCCTCTCATCGCCTAATCGCGGTGCGATCGTCTCTCCCGGGTACAGCAATTGCACCGCTAATCCAAACATTGACAAGCGAACCAGAATTGTAGTAAGACGATAAACATTGCCTAAGAAAAAACTAACTGTAAGTGGGTCGGCTGATTAGGTACATCATGGGGTATGTGGATGGATTGGGTCTAAAATCAAGCTGGGATTCTTTGCTGCACCCGTTTCAAGTTCCGCCAAAGGTGGGCAAAAAAATCTTGTTTGAGTTGGTGAGTACCTATTGCAGCAAGGACCGTCATTACCACAATCTCGGACACGTTCAGCGCGTGTTAGACATGGTTGAGGATTTGCAACCTCTAGCACAGGATTTGACGGCAATTCAATTTGCCGCCTGGTTCCACGATGCGATTTACGATACCACCGCCCGAGATAATGAGGAAAAAAGCGCCGAGTATGCGGAAAAATGTTTGACTCAATTACAGATACCGCGATCGACTATCGATGCAGTGACTCGGATGATTTTGCATACCCAACATCATCAAGTCGCCGCCCATGATATCGACAGTCAAATTTTGATTGATGCGGATTTATCGATTTTAGGGGCAGAGGATGCCGACTATCAATTTTATGCCAATGGCATTAAACGCGAATATTCTTGGGTTTCAGATGCGGAGTATTGCCAGGGTAGAATGCAGGTTTTACAACAGTTGTTGCAGCGGGATAAAATCTATTATACTAAACCAATGTTGGAGCGCTATGAGGAGAATGCAAGGCGAAATATGCTCTGGGAAATTGGCCGGTTACAAGAAGGTGAATTTTGCTGAATTTGAGGTTTCTTCCTTAATTGGTAATTGCTCTGGTAGTATTGTAGGATTGTCCATCCTACAGAAGAAACGGGGAAAAGTGAAGGGCAAAACAACTAGCCCGCCGATGGGGGCGGCGGGGGAGGAGTGTCGGCGCTAGCCGATTTGAAGTTATTTCTCGTTTGAGGACTGGCGCAGGAAGTTAATTAATTCGCGATTCACCAAATAGGGGACTTCTTGCTGGATCCAGTGACCGCAGTGCGGCACTAATTTGAGTTTAAACGGCGCTTTCACTAAGCGATCGAGTCCTTCGGTAAATTTATTGCTCAAAAAGGAATCTTCTTCCCCCCACAGTACCAGGGTAGGGACGGTGACGGGTATGGGCGATCGCCCCCAATTGTGCAACCAACTTTGCGGCGACATGAGTTGTCGATAATAATTAATTGCCGCCGAGAGGACTCCGGGCTTTTCCAGGGCCTCTTGATAAATCTTCGTCAGTTCCGAGGTAAACGCCCCTTTGCGAATGGCTTGTTCCTGAAACACTTTCTTGACAAAATCCTTCAAGTTTTGGTGAATCAGCCATTCCGGGATTCCGGGAACCTGAAACGCCAACACATACCAACTGCGGCGCAGTTGATCCAAATTACTTGACATTTCATGCAACCACTGGTAGGGGTGAGGCGCGTTGAGAATCGCCAACCGTTCTAAGCTGTTGGGACACTTTTCTGCCAGATGCCAAGCGATCGCGCCCCCCCAATCATGCCCCACGATATGGGCTTTAACGTAGCCTAAATTCTCTATAAGACCTTTAATATCCGCACTGAGGGTATCGAGATCGTAGCCATTCTCCGGCTTATCCGAATCGTTGTAGCCGCGTAAATCCGGCACTACCACTTTAAAATATCGAGAAAGTGCCGGAATCTGATAGCGCCAAGAGTACCAAAATTCCGGAAATCCGTGTAGGAGAAGAACCAGTTCTCCCTCTCCTTGGGTCACGCAGTGCAGGCGGATCCGGTTGGTTTCAATATAATGATGTTCCCAAGTTGTTTCTAGGGCAGTCATATCTTTAATTAGAATAATGCTCGGTCGGGGCGCTTTCGCTGCCCGTTCCAGAGTCCTAAAGGAACCTTCAGAGGGGATAGACCATTGCCAGGGTCGCGAGCTTCTGGATTTCACGGGAAGTCGAGCCTTTCGGTTTGCATCCGTCTGGCCAAGCCCTGGGATGGCGTTTGTACTCCCTCTGTTCTAGGGTAACATTTTCTCTGACCCATGAAACTCCCGGGATATTTGCGATTAACGCGATTTTCTCCAGATCGACCACTGGAGATTCGCGCCGGATTTGTGGATCCTCATGTACGGGGCTTATGCGGGCTGATGATTGACGCTTTCTTCCGCCAAGTCAGACTCTTCGTCTGTGGTTTTCATTTGATGTTTGACTAAATTTGCCAGTTCTTGCAGTTGGGCGATCGCTTCTGCCCCTTCGAGCTTCATCAGTTCGCGATCGTCGCGCATTTCCGTCCAGGTAATCCCGTAATCCGACACCAAAAAGCGGATCAGATGGTCTTCTCCCAAGCTCACCATAAACGAGGCGCTATTCATCTGCCCCCCACAGGTGTAGCAGGATGCGAGAAATCCCCGACGCTCTAGCACGATCGCCAGGGCTTGCAGGTTCATTACCAAATCTTTAACGAATTCTCTGTGCTGTTCGGCTAGTCTAATAAACACAACGGTTCTCCTATAATCACACCACAATTGTAGAACTTTTTAATGTTTTCTTAATATTCTACCTCCTTTTGAGGATAGTATCTTAGCTATGGTTCCCATTCTCCACTGGCAAATCGCCGCGCGGTGAATTAGAAGTATTTAATCCCATCTGCTTTTGGCAGATCGTATCCGTTGGGACATAAAGTTGATTTTTCACTCCTAGATTCATTGGAGGATTGAGGGATTCCGGAGAATGTAACTTCTCCACGAAGAATGTCCGAAACCCGAGAAAAAAAGCACGGCGTGAATCTAGCTTTCCACCTTTGCGAAGGATGCACGGGGTGCTTTTGATTGGGAATTCTTATGAGATTGATTAGAAAGTTATGTCATTAACTGCCAATTGAGAAAGGACAAAAAAAGACTTAGCGGCACCGCAACGTCGGTGAAAGGTTGGGTGCCGCAAGGGTTGCTTCTCGGGTGTGCCGTTCGGTGATTACTGAGTGCTTTAGTTCACTTGCCACCAACCAAAGGCAGGACCGAGTAAGCGAACGGTTAACCAAGTTACGATTAATAAGCCAATACCAATCCAAGCGCCTCGGGTTGTCCAGGTCATAAACTGTTGTGATTGGCTTTTAGTAATCGGCAGCCAGGGCAAGATATATGGCTCTTGGCCATATTTATCTCCCAGTGCTGCTTTACGACGCTTTGCTTCACCCATAGCTCCCTGGTCACAGTAATTGATTTCAGGTTAATAATAGCGCTTTGCGCGAACCGATCGCCATTTTGTTAACAAAACTACAGTTCTGCCTAGAACAGGCAAGGGGGCAATCTCGCCGCCAGGGGGAAGGGGGCAATTTCTCAACCCTATTTGAGTGTTTGCGCGAAGCAAAAGTAAAGGCCGACCTATTTAGCTTCTCGGCGGGAAGCCCCGCGCTCTACCCGTGCTTGGTGAGCGTCGGGATGAGAGCCAGGGGAAATGGA
>NZ_JAYFEQ010000654.1:0-334 GCF_055795085.1 Phormidium sp. CCY1219
CCTCGTAGGGCTTAGGCTGGTCAGCTACCTAAAGTCAGGGGCTAGAAGCCCCGTCTCTTTAGAGCGGGGTGCTGACATGCTTTTGCTCTTTGGGGAACGCTTCTATTTTATGCCACTTTCTCCGCCAGAGCGAGGGTTTTTTTATACAGGGCGCTCGTGTAACTGCACTGTGGAGCCGCAAAATTGTTGCCGCGATCGCTTGACAAAAAAATGGGCATCGGGTACGATTAACTGGATGGGCGAGGCAGGACGCTAAAGCAATGCATAAATTGCTTTATTTCCCTGCCTCGCCCATCGAAATTAGCCTTAAAAATTATTATATCACCTCCACACT
>NZ_JAYFEQ010000655.1:0-1682 GCF_055795085.1 Phormidium sp. CCY1219
GGGGGAGAACTCCTCCCTACGCATAAATGACGAGGGTTTCCGTTCTCCCCCTTACCAACCCTAATTTCTGATGATGGTTCTCCAACCTCCTCGGGACACCGCGCTGCCCTGTCCTTACAGGCAGTTGTTTTGGGAGATTATGTTACTTTTGTATAGAACTCTCGAGCTATTTTTTCTTTATGTGAGAAATTTTAGTATAAAACCTGGCGGTTGGATGGGATAAAGTGCTTTGTTTTTCTGTTATACTGAGAGTGGCCGATGTTGAGAGTTAACTTTTTTTATGGTTGAAAATTTCCGGAGTTAGAGTAGAGCGATCGTTACAGAATCAGAGTCAAGGTTTGTAGATGCGTTTAGCTATGAAATTACAGGTTTGGGCAATCTGGATGTGGGTGATGCTAGGGAGCTGGGTTGGAGTGGGTCAACAGGCGGTTTGGGGGGTGCGGGTTCCCAAAGCGGAGGGGCCACCGATTGCCACATCCGAACCGTCGCGCAATGGCACCCAAATCGCCGATCGCGATCGGGTACCGGATTGGGCCAGATTAGTGGACATGACCGATATCAATCCCTCCATCATTCTCGACATGCGCTACGCCACCGCCAACAATTTTTTAAACCGAGAGCTTTACCCGGTGGCGCGATGTGCGTTAAGGGCCAGGGTTGCTGAAAAGCTCTCGCGGGTGCAAAACGAATTGCAACAACGCGGGTTAGGATTAAAAGTATTTGATTGTTACCGACCCTTCTCCGTGACCGAGGAAATGTGGGACGTCTTGCCGGATCCGCGTTATGTTGCCAATCCGGCGTGGGGGTCTCGCCACAATCGCGGTGCTGCGGTAGATTTAACCTTAGTGGACCGGGAGGGCAGGGAACTGGAAATGCCCACCGAGTTCGATGATTTTACCGAACGAGCGGCGCGGGATTACCGAGGGCCAGGGGTGAGCGAGACGGCCCGCAGAAACAGTGAATTACTCGCAGCGGTGATGCGGAAGCATGGTTTTGTGCCCCTGGTAACGGAATGGTGGCATTTTGATGCGGCGGATTGGCGGCGCTTTTCGATTTTGGATGTTTCCTTGGAAGCGATTCCCTCGCAACGGGGGGGAAGTTATCGGTGATGTATCTGAATTATTCAACGCTCACCAACAATTCGTACTCGAAGCCGCGAAAATTGGAATCTAACTGCAAGAGATAGTCGCCGGTAGCGGGGAGGGTGCCGGTCCAGCTGTCTTTGCCGGTGTAGTGACCGCCGCCGGTCAAGTCGCGCTGACGGTTGGGATCGTTGGGGGGAAAGACGAAAGGTAAGGCTCCTTCAATGACAGTAACGGTCATGGTTTGACCTTCAGAAGCGTTGAGAATGTATTCGTGGCTGCCCCCACCGATAATCCGACCTTTAACGATCGCCCTAGTGCCATTGGGGGGAAAATTAATCCGCTTGCTGACAGAAGCGCAGGTGGTTTCCGTGAGGTTTTGAGAAATCCAGCCATCCACAGGAGTGGTAATTTTAAACCAGCCATTTTGGCGATCGCTGAGTGAGACATAGGTGCCATTGGCCAGGGTACCCACAATATTATCGGGAGCCACTTCCGGGGTAGAGCGGACATTGGTGGGGGGATTAGCTTCTCGGCGGGAAGCCCCGCGCTCTACCCGTGCTTGGTGAGCGTCGGGATGAGAGCCAGGGGAAATGGAGG